>DATJTL010000256.1:0-13609 GCA_035503415.1 Xanthobacteraceae bacterium | reverse complement strand
GTTCACCTTCGGGCTCAAGGGCGGCTACGATGCCGGCGTCAATCTCGTCACCAACGTGAAACTGTTCTCTCATCTTGCCAATATTGGCGACACGCGATCGCTGATCATTCACCCGGCTTCGACGACGCACCGCCAGCTTTCCGACGCGCAAAAAGTTCAGGCCGGCGCCGGTCCGGACGTGGTGCGGCTCTCGATCGGCATCGAGGATAAGGAAGACATCATCGCCGATCTGGAGGAAGGGCTGGCGGAAGCCTAGGCCGCTCGCCGCGCAGAGAATCTATACGCGCCTGAAAACGCTAAACTGGAAGCGCTGCGTGCCGCCCATGGGCGTCTGGTGCTCGTGCCGTCGCGTTTCCACGAGCGCGAAAGAGTCGCCAAGTACCTCGGACAGATGCGCGGCATCGTAGCGTACCACCGGCAGGCCGCTGCACCGTTCCGGCCCATCCAAGGCAAATGTCCCGATAATGGCGTGGCCGCCCAGCCGCAATGCGCGCGTCAGCCGCGCCGCGTAGGCCGTTCTGTCCCCCGCCTCGGTCAGGAAATGAAAGGCGGCGCGATCGTGCCATACGTCGTAGCTCCGCGGCGGCTCCCATCGCGTCACATCGCCGACAATCCATGCGACCGCCACGGCCCGCTCGCCCAGCCGTGCCTTGGCGATCGCAATCGCCGGTTCGGAAAGATCGAGAACCGTGACGTCGCCGTAATTCCGGTCGATCAAGGCATCGACAAGACGCGATGCGCCGCCGCCAATATCGATCACGGCCGACTTCGGCGTCGCACCCACAACATCCAGCAGTTCGAGAGAAACAGCCGGCGTTTCCTGAAACCAGCTGACCTGGTACTCGCCCTTCTCTTTGTAGACGTTTTCCCAATGATGCTGGCGGGCAAGGTGCTCCATGCATCTGCTCCTTGTTGTCCCGGCAAGCCGCGCGGACCGCCCTTACATCAGCATGGCGACAGCACGCCCCGACTTCAAGCCGGCGTCGTTTCCGGCGCAATCGTCTTGCGCAGAAATGCAAATCCGAGCGCGATGTTGAAGGCGAGTTGCAAGTTGTCGGTGGCCCCCGCATGGCCGCCTTCCGGCGGCTCGTAGAAGTACACGCGGTAACCGAGCGCCAACAGCTTGGCCGCCATCTTACGCGCGTGGCCGGGATGGACCCGATCGTCACGCCCCGAAGTGGTGAACAAAACAGGCGGATACGGTCGCCCGGCCGCAGCAGCCTGATAAGCCGAAATCTCGCGCAAGAAGGCCCAGTCGGCCGGGTTATCCGGATCGCCATATTCGCTGATCCAGCTCGAGCCGGCGGTGAGCTTGGTATAGCGTTTCATGTCGAGCAGCGGCACCGCACATTCGATGGCGCCGAAAAGCTCGGGATAGCGCGTGAGCATATTGCCGACGAGAAGACCGCCGTTGCTGCCGCCCAGGCAGGCAAGGCGCTCCGGACGTGTCACGCCGCGTGCAATCAAATCCTTGGCCACGGCGGCGAAATCGTCATGGGCGAGTTTCTTGCCCTCGCGCATGCCAGCCTTATGCCAGTCGGGCCCAAACTCGCCGCCACCGCGGATATTGGCGATGACGTAAACCCCGCCGCGCGCGAGCCACAGCCTTCCGGTCGTCGCCGCGTAGTACGGGAGGCTCGAAATCTGAAAACCGCCGTAGCCGGTCAGCAGAACGGCATTCGAACCATCGCCGCGCGCATTGGCGGGGCCGATCTCGAAATACGGAATTCGCGTGCCGTCGACGGAGATGGCCTCATGCTGGGCGATGGTCAATCCAGCGGCATCGAACCGCGTCGGCGATTGCTTCAGCCGGCGCGGCGTTTCGCCGAACCTGATCATCGATTGCGTTGGCGGTGTCAGGCTGTTCTGCGAGGCGACCACGAACACGCCGCGTTCGCGCTCGCCTTCGGCAAACCACTCGTCGTCATCGACGGCAAGGGGAGAAATGTCGAGCGTAGACAATTCGGAAAACCCGGATATCGGCTCGACCGTCCATGTACCGTCAGCAAAGCGTGCGAAGAAGATGCCGGAGCGGACATTATCGAGTACTTCAAGCGCGATTACGTCGCCGGCAGCGCTGAAGCTCTGCAGAAAGCGCCGCGGTGACGGCTCGAACAGCACGGTGAATTCACGTCCGCCGGCGAGGAATGCCCGCAGCGAGGCGACCAAAAGTGCGCCCGCCGGATAAACCCGGCCGCCGGTCGTCCACGCCGACCGCAAATTGAGCAGAAGCCAATCGTGTTCGAGCGAAACATCGGCATCGCTCGGAATATCGAGCTTGACGCGGGGGCCATCGCCCTGTTCGAGAAAATCCTCGTGGTGCTCAAAGTCGATCTGGCGGCGAAACAGCGTGCGCGGGTAACGCGGGCCATGATCGCGGACGGCCCACGCGGACATGTCAGTGCGTTCGCATTCAAAGATGACAGGCGCGGCTTCGAACGGCGTGCCGCGGCGGAACAACCGCACGGTCCGCGCGTAGCCGCTGACGGTCTCAAATACCTTGCCGCCGAGCGCCGAGCTAACCAGAAGCGTGTCGGCGTCGAGCCACCCTGCCCCGCCCTTGGCTTCAGGCAGATAAAATCCGCCATCGACGAACCGCTTCTCAACCAGATCGAATTCGCGCGTGACTGCGGCATCGGCGCCCCCGCGCGAGAGTTGGACGAGGCCCCAACGATGGTGAGGCGGCAGCGTTGTGCAGCCGCGCCACACCCAGTCTTCGGCTTCATTTTTCGCCAGCAGGTCAACGTCAAGCAGGATCTCCCAGTCGGGGTTGTCGGTGCGATAGCTGTCGAGGCTCGTACACCGCCACAGGCCCTTGCGATGCTCGGCGTCCTGCCAAAAGTTGTAGACGAACGCACCGCGCTGAGAAATCCACGGAATGCGGTCTGCGGCATCGAGGATGCCGAGAACGGCCGTCTTGTCGCGCTCGAATTGCGCGTCGCACAGCGCGCTCGTAGTTTCGCTGTTGCGCGCCTCGACCCAGGCGCGCGCTGCCGTGCCATCAATCTCCTCAAGCCACAGATAAGGATCGTCGGTCGCCGGTTTGTCGGCAAGCCCAGCCGCAATCGGCCCGTTCGCGCTCATGCGCTCGACGACGCCGGCAGGGCCAGCGCAGCGTCGAGCGTCGACGGCGCCGGCCGCCGCGTCATGCGCTCCGCGTGGATGACCGCAACCGTCAGCACGATCATCGCCATCGCCTGATGCAGCATGGCGAGCGGCAGCGGCACGACTTCGAGCAGCGTTGCTATGCCGAGTGCGGCTTGAATTGTGACGACAGCAAAAAACGCCAGCGCGCCGGTCAGAGCCGCACCGCCACGCGCCGCCCGAACCGCGTCGACAACCTGCCACGCTGCGAGCAACCAGATCGCATAGGCGAGCATGCGGTGGTCGAACTGAACCGTCAGCGCATTTTCAAAAAAGTTCCGCCACAGCGGCTTGGCCGAAAAGAGCTGCGAAGCGTCGGGCACCAGTCCACCGTCGATGAGCGGCCAAGTGTTGTAGATGTAACCGGCGCGCAGACCGGCGACCAGCGCGCCGAGATAAATTTGCCCGAACACGAGCAGAAGCAGCCCAACCGCGCCGGCGCGGATGCGTGCAGGGGCCGGCTCGGACGATTCCCGGCCGAGCCGCAGCGCGGTCCATAGGATCGCGACATAAATCACACAGGCGAGAATGAGATGTGTCGCCAGCCGATACTGCGAAACTTCGACGCGGTTAACGAGGCCGGAAGCCACCATCCACCAGCCAACGGCGCCTTGCAGGGCGCCGAGCCCAAAGATCAACCATAGGCGGCCGCGCAATCCGCGCTCAATCCAGCCGCGCCACAGAAACCACACCAATGGCAGCAGAAAGACCACGCCGATGAGGCGCCCGATGAGCCGATGCGTCCATTCCCACCAGAAAATCGTCTTGAACGCGTCGAGGCTCATGCCCTGGTTCAGCTCGCGGTACTGCGGAATCTGCTGATACCTGTGGAACTCGTCCTGCCACTGCGCCTGGCTCAGCGGCGGCAATGCGCCCATGACCGGCTGCCATTGGGTGATCGACAGGCCGGATTCGGTGAGCCGCGTCGCACCGCCAACCAGCACCATGCAGAGCACCAGCGCCGCCACGGCATAGAGCCACAGCCGGATCGCTCCTCTATGCAGGCGTGCTTGGTCGTCGCTTGAATTTTTTCCGCTCATCGGCCGTCGCGGGTGGTCGCTTGTGTGGGGCGGCCGGACCATATAGTGCTGGCCCCCTGCCCCGCAACCATCCGGCCACCGCCATGCCACTGCGCCTGCGAAAACTCATAGGCACCATACTTATGTTCGTCCTCGTCATCGTTTGGGCGCTGGGGGCGATGGCGCTGGCGCAGGCTCCGGCCATCCACGACCACACGATCGCGTCGATCGCCTATTATGTCATCGTCGGCCTTGGCTGGGTCTTGCCGGCGATGCCATTGGTGCGCTGGATGAGCAGGCCAGAAGTCACCAATCAGTAGGCAGCAACGTCGGCTTCTGATTGCCGATTACTGACTCTTGCTCACGCCGCCTCCAGGCGGCGGAAGCCGTTCCACATCGCCGTCGCCGACCCCGACAAGAGCACCCGCACGTAGCGCAGCCGCTGATATTCGCCATTGAGCGAAATGCGCGGCAGCGCGGTAAGCCGGTCGCGATGGCCGGGAAACAGCACGCCTGGGCGCGTCGTCACCGCCGTCTTAAATCCGAGTTCGGCGGCGATCGCGAATTCGCGCGGACCTGCGGAGGTGCGGTCGCCGATCGGAAAAGACAGGTGCTCGGGCCGTTTGGCAAGTGCCGCTTCGATCACCGAGCGGCTCAAATCCATTTCCGAGCGCACCATCTTTTCCGGCAATTTCGCCAGCATCGGATGATTCACGGTGTGCGCGCCGATGGTCACGAGCGGATCCGCGGCAAGCTCCGCGAGTTCCTCCCAGCTCATGCATAATTCCTTGCAGAACGCAGCAATATCGACGCCGTAGCAGGCAGCGAGATTACGCACCACCTCGCGCATTTCAGCTTCAGTCGGACGTGCGCGCAGCCACCAATAAAGCTCGTCATAGAGTGCGCGCTTGTCGGCGACGCTCGCACAATCGAAAGTACGGTTGCGGCCATCGATAGCGAGTCCGATACGGTTGTTGCCCGCGATCACCGCTTCGAGTGCAAGCCACCACAATTCGCCGAGCCTGTCGGGAAAGCTCGACGCCACGTAGACGGCGAACGGCGCGCCTTCCTTTTTGAGGACCGGATAAGCGACTTGCAACGTGTCTCGGTAACCGTCGTCGAAGGTCAAACAGACGAAGCGGCGGGAAAAATCGCGCTCGTCCAGGCGGCGATGCATCTCATCGAGCCCGATCAGGTCGAGGCCTGAACGGCGCAGATCTTGGACCACGCGGCTAAAAAACAGCGGCGCGATTTCCAAGAGCCGGTTGGGCTGGAAGCGGCCGGGACGCGGCGGCCGCACATGATGCAACGTCAGTATCGCACCGATACCGCCAAGGAGCGGTTTGAGCAAATGGTGTGCGCCGCTGAAATAAAGCGACTCCAGCCCGCCGCGAATGATCGTTGGCTTTAGTCCGGCCACGGAGAATTTCCTCTTCGCCGGAGACGACTATTCCCGCGGCTGGTTGATAATTCTTTGCCGTTGCCTCGCCGCGGGGTCAACGCCACGGCGCCGCTTATCCCCGCTGCTTCCTTTCGATTGGCGAGCTGTGGACCGCTGTTCAGGCGGCCGCAGCTGCAGCAGCCGCACCGCGGCGCGCATCGTCGAGCATCATGACGTCGATGAAGTCGGCAGCGACAAGGCGCTCGCACGCCGATTCAGTGGCGGCGCCCGCCGACTTGTCGACAAGCAGCACAGCGTACGGCGCTATCTCTCCGATCGCCTCCAAATCCACACCTTCGGCGGCGCCAGCGTCGACCAGCACATAATTGTAGGTTCGCGCAAGCGCATCAACGCTTGGCGCCAGTCGCAGCGAGGACAAGAGCGCAACGCGCTCGCGCGGCGCACGCCCCGGCGCAATCACATGAACGCCGGATAGCCTGTCCTTGCCGATAATATCGCGGAACGAGACAGTGCCGGCGGCAAGTTCCGCCATTCCGGCGGCGGAGGGATCGTTCGAAATCGCGCCGATTGCGGAATTATCCGGATTGATCCCGATCAGAACGACGCGCGCGTCTTTGCCCAGAGCGCGGGCAAGTTTGATCGAAGTCTCGGCTGTTCTCGTGCCGGGTGAAGCGCCGAGCACAGCGATACGGGCGGCGCCGGCATGACGCAAGCTTTGGGCGACATCCGCCACCGCAGCGCCTGGAGTGTCGACCAAGTGGCGTACCTCGGTAATAGCGGCAACCGTCGGAGGCTGCGGCACCGCCGCGCGCCGCTGCCCGCGCGGCACGGCCGCAATGGCGCCGGGAGCGCTCAATAGTTCCTTTGTCAGCACGAAACCGCCGCAAAGCATCAGCGTCGCTACCGTCGCGATCAGTACGCTCGGCAGCTTTTTCGGATAGGCCGGTATATTCGACACCGTCGCCTGCGAAATCACCCGCGCATCGGCCGGCGCGGAATTGGCGCCCTCGCGCGCCGACGCTTCGCGATACTTGGCGAGATAGGATTCCAGCAGATCGCGCTCCGACTTGGCGTCCCGCTCCAGTGCGCGCAATTGGACATCGCGCTCGTTGGTGCTTGCCGCCTGGTTTTTGATCTGGTCGAAATTCGCCATCAGCGTGTCGACGCGGGCACCGGCGATCTTGGCGTCGTTTTCGAACGAGCGCGCGATGCTATCCGCCTCGGCCCTGATCTGTTGGTCGAGATCGGCGATCTGCGCCTTGAGTTCCTTGATGCGCGGGTGCTGGTCGCCGAGCGTCGTGGACTGTTCGGCAAGCTCGGCGCGCAGCGTCACCCGCTGCTCGGACAGCCGGCGGATCAGCTCAGAATTGAGAATGTCAGAGGCTTCGATCGGCTGTCCCGAGCTTAACATCTGGCGGATGATCTTCGCCTTAGCTTCGGCGTCAGCCTTCTGCGCCCGCGCGGCGGCGAGCTGAGCGCCGTAGTCGCCGAGTTGCTGCTCTGACAGAGTCGTGTTGTTGGGTCCCTGAAGCAAATTGGAATTGGAACGAAACGCCGCGACCTTGGCTTCGGCGTCGGCGACCTTCTTCTGTAACGTCTCGATCTGACCGGAATAGAATTGAACGGCGGTACGCGCCTGATCCTGCTTGGCCTCGCGTTGGCGCACCAGATACTCTTCGGCGATGGCATTGGCGACATTGGCGGCGAGTTCGGGATCCTGTGACAGAAAGTCGATGACAATGACGCGCGACTTGTCGATCGCGTAGGCGGTGAGTCGATCGTAATAGGCGTCAAGCACGCGCTCTTCAGGCGTCATGCGCGTCGGATCCTTGATCAGACCCAGTTTGCCAAGCACAGCCTTGATCGGCGATATCCCGTTCAACGCCGGATCGAATTCCGCACGTTTGCCGAGCTTGAGCTTGGCAATCACCGCCTGCGCGAGATCGCGCGACAGCACCAGCTGAACCTGGCTCGTTACTGTCTCGTCGTCGACGGTGTTGCGGTCGACCGCATCTTTGTCGGCCTCCGGGCGCAGGAACACGTTGTCGTGGGCCTCGAGCAGAACCCGCGACTCCGATTGGTATTTGGGCGGGATGATCTGGACGACGCCAAGCGCGACCAGCGCAACGAGCAGCGTTGGACGCAGAATTTTCCACTTGCCGCGCCAAAGCGCCGTGCCAAGCGCGGGGAAGTCGAACTCCGCGTCGAACGAAGGACCGCCCGGTGGCCGCGCCGACTGGGACGCCACGCTCATTTCGTTACTCCCGACGTCCGCCCAACACGCCCGTTGCCATCACAATCCATTAAGGTTGCCATCCGGTTAAGGCGCGCCTGCGCTCGTCTCCGCGCGGGAACAGCGAAGCCGATTGCGTGTGAAATCAGGCGCAAACGCTCCGTGAGGCTTTTTTAACTCCCGCGCGTCTGAATGGGACTTAACCCTTTGTTCCGCCTTTTAGGGATCCGACGCATGGACGACTTTTCGGGCCAGTCTTTGCGGCCGATCGCCTCGATGCTCACCCCGGCGTCGGGATTGCTCGCCGCAAAAGCACGCCCGGCGGGATTGGAGCCGGCCGCGTTCGCACCGCACAGCCTCAAAATTCTCCATATCCTGCGCGCGCCGCTCGGTGGATTGTTCCGTCACGTGCTTGACTTGGCCCGGGGCCAAGCCGAGCGCGGCCATCGTGTCGGCTTGATCGTCGACAGCTTGACCGGCGGAGCCCGCGCCGACGCCATGCTGGCAGACCTTGCGCCGCAATTGACCCTCGGCATAGACCGCGTTGCCATCGCGCGGCAGCTCAGCTTCGGCGACCTGACCGCGTGGCGTTTGGTTGCGCGGCGGATCGCCGCGCTCGCGCCCGATGTTCTACACGGTCACGGCGCCAAGGGGGCGGCGCTGGCGCGTCTCGCGCCGCGCGCGAACGGCGCAATTCGGGCCTATACGCCGCACGGCGGCTCGTTGGTATATGCCCCCGGCACGCTTGGCGGCGGCTTCTACCGCACGGTGGAAAGGCTGCTTGTTCGGCGCACCGACCTTTTCTTGTTCGAGAGCAGCTACATTGCTGATCAGTTCTACGACAAGATCGGCGTCCCCCGCGCACTCGTGCGTGTCGTGCCCAACGGCGTTGACGAGGCCGAATTCGTTCCCGTCAGCGCCCCCCCCGATGCAACCGATCTCGTCTGCGTTGGCGAACTGCGTGGCGTCAAAGGCTTCGACGTCCTCATCGAAGCGCTAGCGATGCTCCGGCAATCTGGCCGGCGGCTCCGCGCCACCATCGTCGGCGAAGGTCGGGACGGGTCGCAACTTGCGGAGCTCACGCAACGTCTCGGCGTCGCCGACCTGGTTCGCTTCGTTGGCCACCGACCGGCGCGCGAAGCCTTCGCCATGGGGCGAATCCTTGTCGTGCCCTCGCGCGCGGAATCGCTGCCCTATATCGTGCTCGAGGCTGCCGCCGCCGGAATTCCCATCATCGCGACGAGGGTCGGCGGCATCCCCGAAATATTTGGAGCGGAGGCCGGCAATTTAATACCGGCCGATGATCGGGCGGCACTGACGCGGGCGATCGGCGCAGCGCTCGACGATCCCGCGCAATTGCGCCGCGTCGCACAGGCGGTCAATGCGCGCGTGCGCGCCGAATTTTCCGTGAACACCATGGTGGAGGACGGACTTGCCGCCTATCGGGAAGCGATCAAGTCAGAAAGTCGCTCAATTCACATAACCAATTTTTGAACTTTGTTCACTATTTTCCGAGCCTAGCTGCCTCGGCGGCGCGGGTAAGCGCGTTGCCGGCGAAAGAGTTGCGTAAGCCATGTCCAGCCCCGAAGGCAGCATGATGTTTGAGTCGGCGATACGATCGCCGACGGCGGCTGCTCTGCGAACCAGACCCCGCTCCCCGCAGCCGTTGTCCTCGGCCGCAGAGAAAGCGGCCCAGCAACCGTTCGCGCGCGCCTATTCGCCGATCGTGCTTGCCGGCATGGTGCGGCTGATCGAGGCCGCTATCGTCGCACTGGTCGGCTTCGCGGTCTATTTCGGCTATGTGGTGCCGCGGGACGGATTTGCCTGGCACTACGTCGCTGCGATCACCGGGATCGCGTTGTTGGCGATGCTCGCGTTTCAGGCCGCCGACATCTATCAGGTCCAGGCATTCCGCGGCCACGAAAAGCAGTACATGCGGCTCGCCTCCGCTTGGTCGGTGGTGTTTCTCGTCGCCATCAGCGTGTCGTTTTTCGCCAAGGCCGGCGATCAGTTTTCCCGCGCCTGGCTCGGCGGCTTTTACGTGCTCGGCCTGCTGTCTCTGGTCGCCTTCCGCCGGGCGCTGTTTCTGCTGGTGCGCCGCTGGACGCGCGAAGGCCGGCTCGACCGCCGCACCGTCGTGGTCGGCGCCGACACCAATGGCGAGTTGCTCATCCACTCGCTCGCCGCCCAGCGGGATTCCGACGTGCGCGTCATCGGCATGTTCGATGATCGCGGCGATGGCCGCAGCCCGGCGAGTTTTGGCGGCGTGCAGAAGCTCGGCACCGTCGATGATCTCGTCCAATTTGCCCGCCGAACCCGCGTCGATCTAGTGATCTTCTCGCTGCCGATATCCGCCGAATCCCGCATCCTGCAGATGCTCAAGAAGCTTTGGGTGCTGCCCGTCGACATCCGCCTCTCCGCGCACACCAACAAGCTGCGGTTTCGCCCGCGCTCCTACTCCTACATCGGCAATGTGCCGGTGATCGACATTTCCGACAAGCCGATCGCCGACTGGGACGTGGTGATGAAATGGCTGTTCGACAAAGTCGTCGGCACACTGGCACTTATCTGTCTCTCGCCAATCATGCTCGCCGTCGCGGTCGCGATAAAGCTCGACAGCAAAGGGCCGGTGCTGTTCCGGCAGCGGCGCTACGGGTTCAACAATGAGCTGGTCGAAATCTACAAATTCCGCTCCATGTACGCCGAACAGGCCGATGCGACAGCGAACCGCCTGGTAACCAGGGACGACCCGCGCGTGACCCGCGTTGGTCGATTTATTCGCAAGACGAGCCTCGACGAGTTGCCGCAGCTATTCAATGTCGTGTTTGCCGGCAACCTGTCGCTGGTCGGCCCGCGGCCGCATGCGGTCAACGCCAAGGCTCAGAATCGCATCTATGACGAGGCGGTGGACGGCTACTTCGCCCGTCATCGGGTGAAGCCGGGCATTACCGGCTGGGCGCAGATCAACGGCTGGCGCGGTGAGACCGACAGCCAGGAAAAAATCCAACGCCGCGTCGAGCACGACCTCTCCTACATCGAAAACTGGTCGATCCTGTTCGACCTCTACATTTTGGCGCGCACCCCGTTTGCACTGCTGCGCTCGGAGAACGCGTATTGAGCTACACCGGCGAGGCGATCCATACGCCCGAGGCGGTCGCGCAGCGGCTGTTGAACCTGACGCTGTTCGTCACTGTCCTGCTCAGTTCGATCGCCTTCATCGAGCCGTCTCCGCACGACGCCATGATGGCCGTCCTGCTGGTCGTATGCGTCGCGGCCCGCGTCTCCTTCGACCGCAAGCTCGTGCCGCTTCTTATCCTGACGATGGTCTGGCTGCTCGGTGGATTTTTGTCGCTAATCCAGGTTGGCGACCAGGAAAATACCATCCAGTATGCAGGCACCTCGGTTTATCTCGGCCTCGCCGCCATCATGTTCGCCTGCCTGTTTTGCGAAGGCGATTTGACGCGCCTATTGATCGTGCGCCGCGCCTACATCCTCGCCGCCCTGATCGCAACCGCGGCGGGTTATCTCGGATTTTTCCATTTGATTCCGAACTATCAGATTTTTTTGGATAACGATCGCGTCAGCGCGACGTTCAAGGACCCGAACGTATACGGTCCGTTTCTGATCTATCCACTCCTGCTGTTGATTATCGGCATGATGACCAGCGGCGTCCGGACGGCCAGCCTGTTCGTGACGGCTGCGCTCCTCGGCGGGCTGCTGCTGAGCTTTTCCCGCGGCGCCTGGATTCATTTTGCGGTGTCGGCCGTGGTCGCGGTGGGATTGCTTTTCGCCGTCACCCCCGACCAGCGCATGCGCAACCGCATCGTCGTCTTCGCGATCGTCGCCGCGTTTGCGGCCGTACTGCTGGTCATCGCGCTCACCTCGATCGACTCCGTGCGTGACATGCTGCTCGTGCGCGCCAAGGCCATTCAGCCCTACGATGTCGGCCCGGGCGGCCGATTCTGGTTCCAGCAGTTGGCGATCACTCAGATTCTCGACCATCCCAATGGTCTCGGCCCATTCGAATTCAGCCGCATCTTCGGCGGGCAGCAGCACGACGTCTACATGCAGGGATTTCTCGTTTATGGCTGGCTCGGCGGCGCCGCTTATTTGACGCTGGTCGTGGTCACGCTCGCGATCGGCATACGCACCGTTCTTGTTGCAACCCCTTGGCAATATTATCTGATCGCCGCCTATGGAGCGTTTGTCGGTGAAGCCGGCGAAGGCTTCATCGTTGACACCGATCATTGGCGCCACTTTTTCCTTCTGCTCGGCCTCATCTGGGGCCTGACCGCCGCGACCATCAATTACCGCCGCCGGCAAAGCTACGCCGCCGACGTACCGGCGGAGGCGGCAATGCTCTCAATCGCGTCCTGAGTCTTGCGGCAACGCCGCACCACCGCCGGAGGCAGAACGTGCGCATCCTGGTTAACGATTTCATCGGCGGAGCGCTCGATCGCGGCATTCCGCTTTACGTGCGCAACCTCGTCGACGGCCTGCGCGAGGAAGGCTTTCGCGTCGATGTGGTCCGCGCCCCCGCCTTCTGCCGCAGGCTGCCGCGCGGCCTGTTCTATCTGCTCGCGGTCATGGTCGAGCAGATAGCGCTGCCGGCGATCGGATTGTGGCTTCGGACGGACATAACGATTTATCCCTACAATTCGGCTGCAGTCGCCGACGTGCTGACGCGGCGCGGCCGCATCGTGGTGCACGATCTCGAACAGCTCAATCGGCCGTTATCGTTTTCCAAGCTCTACTACCTCGCCTGCTATCGCGCTGTGAAATGGCGAAACGCGCCGATCTTCACCATTTCCGATATTTCGCGACTGCGGCTGATCAAGAGCGGCCTATTCGGCCGCGGTCCGATCACCATCCTGCCGAATACGTTTTATCAGTTCGAACGCCTGCTCGTGACCGAAGCGCCAGAGCGAAAACCGGAAATCCTGTTGTGCTCCGGTTCGACGGCAAACAAAGATCTCGATAGCCTCGTTGCGGAATATCTCCCGAAAGCTCTGGCGCGCAATTACCGCATTTCCATCGTCGGTCTGCACAAGAGGAGCGACCTGGAGCGGCTGGAGCCGCTGCGCAACTTCGTGACATCTGGGCAACTGCGTGTGTTCGGCCGGCTCTCCGACCGGCAAGTGGCACGCGAATATCGCTCGCACGGCGTCGTCTGGGTGCATTCGCTGCGCGAGGGCTTCGGCCGTTGCGTGGTGGAAGGACGCCTCGGCGGGGGCCGCGTGGTCGCAAGCGACATTCCCGAATTCGCCGGGCTGTGCGACGCCGACGTCCATCTCTATCGAACCGCCGACGAGTTCATCGCGATCGTTGACCGCCTGCTCCGCGACGACGCTCCGGCAGCCTCCTATGAAGGATATCCCTATCGCGAGCTTATGCGGCGTGCCGTCGAGCACGGCCTGCGCGTCACAGAAGCCCGCAGCGCCGTGCAATCGCCGCCAGCCATATCAGTCCGACAAGACACAGCCCGCTCAACACTGCCGCCGAACCGAAATCCTTGATCCGGCGAATTTCGACGTGCCGTTCAAGCGTAACGAAGTCGGCGAGCTTTTCGATCGCGGTATTGAGCAATTCGATCCCGAGCACGACCAGTAGCGAGCCGACCATGGCGACGTACCAGCCGAGGCTTGGTGCGAGAAAGCCGCCGAGCGGCACGGCGATGACCAGAAGGATCGTCTCCTCGCGCACCGCAGCCTCGGAACGCAGGCAATAACCGAACCCACGCAGCGAATTAAGGGTGGCGCTGTAAAGCCGCTTCACGTCGGATCCAGATAAAGGATGATCGGCAAAAAACGT
>DATJTL010000255.1:0-20720 GCA_035503415.1 Xanthobacteraceae bacterium | reverse complement strand
ATGCACGCGCTCGTCGGCCTGCGCCTCGCGCGCAAGCTTGCGGAGGAGGACCTGATCGTCCGGCGACAGCGTGTTCCAGGTCTTGCGCGAGAACACCAGAATTTCGGGCACGATCAGGTGCTGGGTGAAGGTATAGAACTTTGCCACTTGATAATGATTGTCGAAGACGAAACTCGGCATGTTGTTCTCGGCGCCGTCGATGACGCCGGTCTGGAGCGCGGCAAAAACCTGATCGTAGCCCATGGCGACGCCATTGGCGCCAAGCGCATTCGCCATATCGACAAACATCGGATTGCCGATGACGCGGACCTTGAGCCCTTTGAGGTCGGCGATGGTTTTGATCGGATGCTTGGTGTCGTAGAAACTGCGCGCACCGGCATCCATCCAGCACAATCCGATCAGTCCGGCCCGTTCGTTGGCCGTCACCTTGTCCAGCAACTTCTGGCCGATCGAGCCGTCGATCACCTTCTGCATATGGGCGGTGTCGCGGAACAGGAACGGCAGGTTGAGCACGTTGAGGTCGTCGATCACCGGTCCGATGGCACCGACGCTTACCCGCGCCAACTGGATGGCGCCCAGTTGCGCCTGCTCGATCGCTTCCTTCTCGCCGCCAAGCTGCATCGAGGCGTACATCTGCACGCCAAGCCTGCCGCCGGTCGCCTGTTCGAGCTTCTTTCCCAAATTCTCGACGGCGACGACGGTCGGATAGCCGGGCGGATGCACGTCCGAAGCCTTGAACATGGTCTTCGCGTCGGCGGCAGCGGGCTTAACCCCGGAGCGTGCCGCCGCCAGCGTACCCAGCATGAATGCAGTGCCGCGAAGCATGTCTCTGCGACGCATGACGCCCCTCCCTGTTCGCGCCGGCCGTTGACCGGCTTGTGCGCGCTGACAACTCCCGTGAACGGAGCCGTTCAACGCAACGATGATAACAGAGCGAGGCTGAGCGACAAGAACTAGCGCCGTGGGAGCCGGGCACTATTTCGCCGGCGTCGTGTCGACTGCCGCCGGTTCGTCCTTGCGCATTGCTTGGGCAGCGCGCGCAGTCTCGGCGAGCGCTGCGATCCGGCCGTGGGAGTCGGCACCGGGCTGGATAACGCCGGCCGAGATCAAAAGCTGCATCGCCTGCTCGACGGTGATGTCGAGATCGATCACGTCCCGGCGCGGCACGTAGAAGAAGAAGCCGGTGGTTGGGTTCGGCGTACAGGGCATGAAGGCGGAGACATGTTCGGTCGCCGGCAGGCGCGACGAGATCTCCGTGCTCGGCGATTGCGTGAGGAACACCACCGACCACATGCCGGGCGCCGGAAACTCCACCAGTCCGACCTTGCGGAAGCTCGAACCGCTTGAGGAGAACAGCGTCTGAAAAATCTGTTTGGCGGTACGATAGATCGGCCGCACGACCGGCATGCGGCTCAACAGGCTCTCGCCGAAATCGACGAGCGTGCGCCCGACCAGGTTGGCGGCGAGGAAACCAAGGAACGTCAGCGCGATGAACGCGGTGATCAGGCCAAATCCGGGAATATCGACCGGCAGATAGGTTTCTGGCCGGTAAGCCGTCGGGATGAACGGGCGCACCAGATTGTCGACCCAGGTAACAAACCACCAGACGAGCCACAATGTCACCGCCACCGGGCCGGCGACGATCAGGCCGGTCAGAAAATAATTGCGGATGCGGCTGACTGGTCCCGCATGGGCCGGCCGGGCTGGAGCGGCCGCCGGTCCTTCGCTTTGTTCACTGGCGTTCGTCATGGCTCGCCATCGGCGCAGTCTGCGTCGCCGATACTATACCACGGGATAGCAAGAGTGCCGGGCGGTTATTCCACCGTGACCGACTTGGCGAGGTTGCGCGGCTGATCAACGTCTGTGCCGAGCGTGACCGCGGTATGGTAGGCGATCAGCTGCACCGGCACGGCGTAGACGAGCGGAGCCACCATCGCCGGCACGGCCGGGAGCTTCAGCGTCGCCAGCGGCTCGCATTTGGCGGCATTGACCGCCGCCAGGCCTTGCGCGTCGGTCACCAGGATGAGCTTGCCGCCGCGCGCGGCCACCTCCTGCATGTTGGAGACAGTCTTCTCGAACACCCGGTCGTAGGGCGCGATGACGACGACCGGCGTGGTTTCATCGATCAGCGCGATTGGTCCGTGCTTGAGTTCGCCAGCCGCATAGCCCTCGGCGTGAATGTAGGAGATTTCCTTCAGTTTCAGCGCGCCCTCGAGCGCGATCGGAAAGCTGGTGCCGCGGCCGAGGTAGAGCACGTCGCGCGATTTGGATAGATCGCGGGCGAGCTGCTCGATCTGCGGCTCAAGAGTAAGCGCTTCCGCCAGATGACGCGGCATCTCGATCAGCGCGTGAACCAGACGCTGCTCGTCGGCCGCCGCCAGCACGCCGCGCGCGCGTCCGGCGGCGATGGCAAGCGCGGCCAGCGCCGCCAACTGGCAGGTGAACGCCTTGGTCGAGGCAACGCCGATTTCCGGACCGGCGAGCGTCGGCATCACGACGTCGCTCTCGCGCGCAATCGTCGAGGTCGGCACGTTGACGATCGAGAGGACATGCTGCTTGTGCTCGCGGGCGTAACGCAGCGAGGCGAGCGTGTCCGCGGTCTCTCCGGATTGCGACACGAACACGGCGAGATCGCCGGGTTTGAGCGGCGCGTCGCGGTAGCGGAACTCGGAGGCGATATCGACTTCGACCGGCAGCTGCGCGTAGCGTTCGAACCAGTATTTGCCGACCATGGCGGCGTAATACGCGGTGCCGCAGGCCGCAATCGAGATGCGCTCGAGCTTGCGAAAATCGAACGGCAGCGCCATCGGCAGCACGACCCGCTCGGCTCGCATGTCGATATAATTTGCCAGCGTGTGACCGACGACTTCCGGCTGCTCATGAATCTCCTTGGCCATGAAGTGCCGGTGGTTGCCCTTGTCGAGGAACAGCACCGAGGCCTGCGATTTGAGCACGTCGCGATGCACGATCGCCCCTTCGGCGTTATGCACCTCGGCGCCCTGACGGGTGACAATGACCCAGTCGCCCTCCTCCAGATAGCTGACCATGTCGGTGAACGGCGCGATCGCGATCGCGTCGGAGCCGACATACATCGCTCCCTCGCCGAAACCTACCGCGAGCGGCGAACCCTTGCGCGCACCGATCAGGAGATTTTCTTCGCCAGAGAACAGGAAGGCGAGCGCGAACGCACCGCGCAGCCGCGGCAAGGCCCGCCTGACCGCCTCGGCCGGCGAGGCGCCGGACTGCATCTCCTCGGTGACCAGATGCGCTACGACCTCGGTGTCGGTTTCGGTTGCGAACTTGGCGCCCTTTGCTTCGAGCTCGCGACGCAGTTCGGCGAAATTCTCGATGATGCCGTTGTGCACGACGGCGAGCTTGTCGGTCGCGTGCGGATGCGCGTTGTTCTCGGTCGGCCGGCCGTGCGTCGCCCAGCGGGTGTGACCGATGCCGATGGTGCCGGAAAGCGGCTCGCGCGCGAGCCGGCCTTCGAGATTTCTCAGCTTGCCTTCGGCGCGGCGGCGGGTGAGCACGCCGTGTTCGAGCGTTGCTACGCCCGCGGAATCGTAACCGCGATATTCGAGCCGCTTGAGCGCGTCGATGAGCTGCGGCGCAGCCGGCTCAGTACCGATGATTCCGATAATGCCGCACATCCGTCTTGGTACGCTCCGCTTGAGGCATTCAGCGTTCCGCCGTCCGAGATCGGGGCCGCGGATCGGCCTCCCGATATTGGCTTAGCGCTTGCTGATTACCGTTTCCTCGACGTTAATGGTTAAAGCGCAGCCGCAAAGCTTGCGGAAGTCAAATAACGTTGCGCTTCCTGACACCGTATCGCTGCGGCAGCTACCCTACGCGTCCATGGAGCGTCGCCGCTCAATCAATCCCGCGAGTGCGCTTTTTTTCTGCCGATCTGGGCGAGCGCACGCAAGCGCGTTGCCCAGCCTTCCTTAACGACCTGCCGGCTGCGTCCCAGCGCCAGCGCGTCCGCCGGCACATCGCCGGTGATGACCGAGCCGGAGCCCACATAGGCGCCCTCCCCGATCTCGACCGGCGCCACCAGCGCCGAATTCGAGCCAATGAAGGCGCCTTTGCCGATCTCGGTGCGGTGCTTGGCGCTGCCGTCGTAATTGCAGGTAATCGTGCCGGCGCCGATATTGGCCTCGGCGCCGACAAACGCGTCGCCGATATAGCTCAGATGATTGGCCTTGGCGCCGGCCTCGATGGTCGCTTCCTTGACCTCGACGAAATTGCCGATGCGGGTGCCCTCGCCGAGCCGCGTGCCGGGGCGCAGCCGCGCAAACGGACCGACCGACGCGCGCTTGCCGACATGGGCACCGACCAGATGCGAGAACGAGTGGATGACGGCGCCATCGTCCACGCTGACCTTCTCGCCGAACACCACATAGGGTTCGACCACGACGTCGTTGCCAAATTTCGTGTCGGCGGAAAGAAACACCGTGTCCGGCGCAACCAGAGTAACGCCCGCGTCGAGCGCAGCCTTGCGCAGGCGCTGCTGCGCGACCGCCTCGGCTTCGGCAAGTTCCTTCTTGGTGTTGATGCCGCGCACATCGTCCTCCTCGACTTCGACCGCGACTGCCGCAAGCTGCATGCCGCGCGCAATCTCGACCGCATCGGTCAGATAATATTCGCCCTTGCGATTTGAGTTCCCGATCCGCTCAAGAATCGTCAGCGCGGTGTTGCCGGCAAGCGCCATCATACCGGCGTTGCACAGATCGATCGCGCGCTCTTGGTCGCTGGCGTCGGCCTGTTCGCGAATGGCGATGAGGTGGTCGCCTTGCGTAATCAGCCGGCCGTAGCCCGTCGGATCGGCCGGCCGAAATCCGAGCACCGCGACCGCCGCCCCCGCCGCGAGCGGCGCGCGTAGCCGCTTGAGCGTTTCCGGCCGGATCAGCGGGGTGTCGCCATAGACAACGAGGATGTCGTCCGGCTGCCCTGCGATTGCGGATTTCGCCGCCAATACCGCATGCGCGGTTCCCCGCCGCTCCTCTTGCACGAAACACGCCGCCCGCGGCATCAGGCGCTTGGCCTCGTCGGCAACCGCCGCTTGGCCTGGACCGACGACGATGGCGGTCGAGGACGCGCCGAATTCGCCGATGGTGGCGAGCACATGGGCAAGCAAGGACTGTCCCGCAATCGTATGCAGGACCTTGGGGCGAGCCGAGCGCATACGAGTGCCCTCGCCGGCCGCCAACACGATGACAAGGCAGCTCCGAGGCTGCATCGTAAAAGACCTCCGCGCGCGCCCTCATAGCCGAGCCGGCCTCCCGCCGGAAGCCGCGCATTAGATCCAATGCAAACAGTGCAAACGGTGAAAGACGGGGGCAGCAGGCGCCAAGCCGCTCTCGGATCAGTGAAATCTGCTAAATTTTACCGCTGATTCGGTTGGGGAAAGCCCCCGGAAGATTGCAGAGCTGCAACGTGGCGGATAAAAAACCAACGGTAAAGCTATCCACGATGACTGCGCCCAAGCGCGACGTCGTCAAGAAAAAGACCTTCACCATGCGGCATTTGTGGCGCACGACGCTGTGGGGCGTGACGGCGGCGAGCGCGCTGTTGCTGGCCGTACTCTCGACCCGAAGCGAAGTCGGATCGGAACGCCTCGCCGCGGTATTTTCGGGAGGGCGCGGCGGCACCCAAATGGCCGCGCGCCCATTTGATCCGCAGGCGGAGACGCGCAAGCTCGCCTCGGCGGTGCAAAATCTGTCGGCGGAGAACACACAGCTGCGGTCACGACTCGCCGCCCTCGAACACAACATGGACGACGTTACCGGCTCGATTACCCGGCAGATCGAAGCCGTCAAAGCCGAGACGACCCCGCCCTGGCCTGCCAATGCCACGCCTGAGCCGGTTACGCCGGCGGTCGTCGCCTCGATCGTCAGCCCAGCGGTTCCCTCGCCGGCGGGCCTCGCCGCGCCGGTTCCTCTGCCCCCGGCGGTAACGCCTGCGGCAATGCCCACAGAGGCGACCTCGTCCGCAACAAGCTCAAACGAGTATGGAGTCGATGTCGGCAGCGCGCTTTCAATCGAAGTGCTGCGCGCGCGCTGGCTGGGCATCCGCTCCGCCCATCTGCAGCTCTTTGCCGGTCTGACCCCGACCGTGACGCTGCGGGAAATTCCGCGGACCAACCGTTCCGAGTTACGGCTCGTGGTCGGACCGCTGCCGACTTCCACGGCGGCGGCGCAGATCTGCGCGGCGCTCGCCCCCTATCGGCTATTCTGCCAGCCGACGCCGTTTGATCGCCAGCACGTCGTTTTGCAGTGAGTGCGTGATGCGCCGCCCGCTTTTTTTACCGAGCGCAGTTCAGACCAACTTCCTCCTGATCGTCGGCTTTCTCTCCGTCGGCGAGGCGATGTACCTGCGCTTTGCGGCGATCGAGAACTCAGATGTCGCGCTCGCCTGCCAAGCCGGCCTCAATACCTGGCTGTGCAGCAGCTATCGGCTGAGCGTCATATTGTTCACTCACCAAGTATTCGGCGCGCTGGCTCTGGCGGTGGCGCTGCTTAATCTTATACGGCCGTCCCTGGTGCTGGTCGCACTGACGCTGGCGTTCGCAGGTTTCGGCATGGTGCTGCAAAACACCGATCTCTCGGCGTTGGCGGTTGGCGCCCTGATCCTCAGCCTGGCGCGTCCCGCGCCGGCGCCAGAATAAGCGCGAGGCCAAGGAGCCCGGCGCAGAACCAGACCGCCTGCCAGTTGGCGAAACTTTCATTGAACACGATGTAGACCGCCGCCGCGGCAAGGACGACGGCGGCGGCGCGCTCGGCCACGGCGCGCGGTCCGCTTGGCCTTGGCGCCGCGAGCGATAGGACCAGAAACGGCACGACGCTCGCGCACAGCGGCGCAAACGGGATATCGCGGTAGCGCGGGTCGAAAGAAAGGCCAAGCGCGTGCTCCACCGCGAACAGAACGAGCGCAATAAGGACGATGCCGAGCGCCAGGCTTAGACCGCCAAAGCGGTCCTGCCGGCGGCCAAGAAGCGCCGCGAATGTCGGCAGCGGTAGCCCTGCGGCGGTGGACATCGCGCACACGATCGGCGCCGCGGTGGCAACGGCCGCGAAGCCGAGCGAGCGCAGCCAGCCGCCCGCGGTGTAACTCTCAACCGGGATTGCCGCGATCGTCCAGCCAAAGAAGACGGCGGGGAGAAACGACAACGCGGCGATTTTTGGCCATAGCAGGCGCGCTGCCGGTTTTGTTCGCGCGACAATAAAAGCGCCGGCAAAGGTCGCGGCGGCGAGCAGGATCCCGGCCAAGGCTTGCAGCGGCCATTGCGGATGATCGGAGACCGCCCCGCCCGTGAGAGCGAATTTCGGCCCGCCCGTGCCGCGGTCGAAAATGCCCCAGCTTCCGCCAACCGATCCTTCCAGCCAGCGCTTCCAAGGTTGATCGAACGCCTCGATGAAGTTGACGCGGAAATTCTCACGCTGCGCCAGCGCCAACGTTTGTTGAATGACCAGCGCCTGATTCGACGGCGAGGGAAGCGCGCCTTCGCGCATGCGGCCGGCGCTCGGCCAGCCGACCTCACCGATCATGATGTCCTTGCCCGGGATGGCGGCGGCAATCCGCTTGCGGATGGCATCCACATGCGCCGCCGCGACCGAAGCCGGAAGCGGAAAATCCTCCCAGTACGGCAGAATATGGATGGTGACGAAATCGACGACGTTCGCGACGTCGCGATAGCGCAGCCAGTATTCCCACACGTCCGCGTAGGTGACCGGCTCCGGCACTTGCGCCTTGACCTCGCGGATCGTCGCCATGAGATCGTTCACCGACATTTCGCCGCGCAGCAGCACTTCATTGCCGACAACGATGCCGCTGATCGTATCTGGAAATTTCTTGCCAAGCGCGATGACGGTTTCGATCTGCTTGCGATTCTTCGCAGCGTCGCCGGAAAGCCACAGGCCTTGGAGGACTTTCAGACCGTGCCGCTGCGCGATTTCGGGGATCTTGTCTTGTCCGTTGGAGATCGAATAGGTGCGCACACAATCCGTATAGTGCGACAGCATCGTCAGATCGGCGTCGATCTGTGCGGGCGCGACCTGCGTCGTCTCGACCAGCGGATCCTGACCGGCGCGGAACGGTGCGTATGACACGCAGGACAGCTTCCGCCCGCCGGCAAGCGGCGACGGCGGCAACGTCACTGGCTTGCCGAGCCACCACCACACGACGCCGACGGCCAGCGCGGTCAGTACAAACGCTGACAGCGCGGAAGCAAAGGCATTGGCATCGGTCGAGCGGGTCACGTCTCTCGCATTAACCTTGACCGCGCTTGATGCCAAGCTAATGGACGGTTGCAGGTAGCTGCGCGGCCATGTGGCCTGGACAAATTGGCGAAGTTGGGATGTTGTCGCGGGAGCTTGCCGAAGACGGCTGCCGCAATAGCGGCTCAATTTGGCGGCCAAGAAATGTCGCCATGTCACTGTATCGGCATGTCACTGTGTATCGGCATGTCACTGTATCGCCATGTCCACTGCTAACGGTTCACTGCGAACGTTTCGCTATTAAGGCTTCACTGTCGGCCGGCGACGGCCCAAACCAAGACAAACCATGCTCCATCGTGTGCTTAGCGTCGCCGGCGTACTGTGCGCCGCTCTTTTTATCATCGCGGCTCCCCTGGCTCCGCTGACCCAAACGGCTCACGCCCAAGGCGCCGATACCAAGGCTGCGGACAAGAAGCCGGCGCCCGGACAGCAGCCGGCGCAGAAAGAGGACGAGTACAGCGAAATCTCGCATCAGGTCGCCGGCCCGGCCGGCAACCCCGAATGCGTTTGGCTTGGCCGGCGCGTGGTCAGCCTGCTTTGGCGCGACGATCTCGACACCGCCTTCCGGCATCTCGATCTCTACGACCGCTTTGGCTGTCCGGCCGGCCACGTCCAAGCCGCATTCCGCTGCCTTATCCTGCACGCCTCAAATATCGATCCCAAGGCGCCCGATAGCCTCAATGGCCGGGTCGAAGCCTGCTGGATCAATCCGACCCAGCCGGCCCCACCGCCTCCGGCGGCGTCCGCCGCGACGCCGGCCCCCAGTAGCGGCCACTAACCCGATAACGGAGAAAGCGCGTCGCGATCCAGTCAAATAAGTTAGAGAAATCTCTACGTTGTCTTGAATTTGCCATGCCCCAGCGCTACCTATTGTCGCGCCGCTCGCAAGGTGCCTTACCCTCCTTACGACCAACGTCGAACCTCGGGGACAGGTTCGGGCCCGTGTTTCTCGCCCCGCGTGGTTGAACTCTGATGCGCACCGTCGCTGCCGTGCTCGCGCTCGTCATGTGCGTGCATGCCGCACTGTGGCTTTGCCTGCGGACGCAGGTATCGGCTCCTGACTTCAAAGGTCAGCTCGCCAGCGTCTCCTACTCGCCGTTCGCAAGCTCCGATAATCCCGACAGCGGCGTTCGTCCGACCGCGGCGCAGATCCGCGCCGATCTGAAGGCCATCGCGCCCTACACCCGAGCCATCCGCACCTATTCGTCGACCGGCGGCGCCGAGCTTATTCCGCCGATTGCCGCCGAGTTCGGTCTCAAAGTTTCGGTCGGCGCCTGGATCAGCAAGGACAAGGCGCGCAACGAGCGGGAAATCCGCTCGGCCATCGACTTGGCGCGCCACAACAGCAACGTCGATGCAATCATCGTCGGCAACGAGACGATCTACCGCGGCGAGCTGACCATCGATCAGCTCATCGCGCTGATCAAACGGGTCAAGCAATCGAGCCCCGTCCCGGTCACGACCGGCGAAATCGGCTCGGTCTGGCTCGAACATCCCGAGCTCGCCTCGGCGGTCGATTTCGTCGCCGCGCACGTGCTGCCTTACTGGAACGGCATCAAAGCCGCCCAGGCAGCCGATTACACGGTCGAATTCTACGACAAGCTGCGCCGCGCACTGCCCGGCAAGCGCATCGTGATTGCCGAGTTCGGCTGGCCGAGTGCCGGCTACAACATGCAGGCCGCCAATCCGGGTCACATCGAACAGGCCATGGTGGTGCGCGATTTCGTCTCGGCCGCCGAGGCTTACGGCATCGACTACAACATCGTCGAGGCGATCGATCAGCCGTGGAAGACCGCCGAGGGCGGCGTCGGTCCCTATTGGGGCATTTTCAACGCCGCGCGCGAAGCGAAGTTTTCCTGGACCGGGCCGATCAGCGATCCCGATTATTTCAAGCGGGCAGGCTTGGCGGTGTTGCTCGGGCTGTTGCTGTCGCTGCCGATCCTGGCGATGACGGCGGCGACTGTCACGCAGGCGCTTGTGCTTGCCGTCTCCGCCAATCTCGCCGGCGCCTGGTTTGCGGCGGTGTTCGACTTCTGGAAGGGGCACTATTTTGTCGCCGGCTCCGCCTTCGCGCTGGCGCTCGGCGTGGTGCTGCTGGTGCCGCTCGTGGCGATTGCGCTCGCGCGCATGGACGAGATCGCCGCCATTGCCTTCGGCCGCCCGCCGCGCCGGCTCGGCTTATCGCCGCCGCTTGTGCCGGAAGCCTACGCGCCCAAAGTGTCCATCCACATTCCGGCGTGCTGCGAGCCGCCGGAGATGCTCAAAGCCACCCTCGATAGCCTCGCCGGGCTCGACTATCCCAATCTCGAATGCGTGCTGGTCATCAACAACACGCCCGACCCGGCGCTCTGGCTGCCGGTCGAGGAACATTGCCGCGCGCTCGGCGATCGCTTCAAGTTTGTCAGAGTGGACAACCTTAAAGGCTACAAGGCAGGCGCGTTGCGCCTGGCGCTCGCCCACACCGCGGCGGATGCCGAAATCATCGGCGTGATCGATGCCGACTACGTCGTCGAGGCAGGCTGGCTCAAGGATCTGGTGCCGTTGTTTGCCGACAAGGGCGTCGGTCTCGTGCAGTCGCCGCAGGACCATCGCGACAACAGCCGCTCGCCGATGCATCGCGCCATGAACGCGGAATATGCCGGCTTCTTCGACATCGGCATGGTGCAGCGTAACGAGTTCAACGCCATCATCGTCCACGGCACGATGTGCCTCATCCGCCGGGCCGCGCTCGAAGCCGTCGGCGGCTGGTCTAGCGACACCATCGTCGAGGACGCCGATCTCGGTCTCACCCTCCTCGAGCAGGGCTGGATCTCCCATTACACCAACCGGCGCTACGGCTATGGGCTGTTGCCGGACACGTTCGATGCCTACAAGCGCCAGCGCCACCGTTGGGCGTTCGGCGGGCTGCAGATCTTGCGCAAACACTGGCGGCGTATGCTTCCCGGCGTCAGCGGCCTGTCGCGCGAGCAGAAGCGCGAATATGGCCTCGGCTGGCTCAATTGGCTGGGCGCCGAAAGCATCGGCGTCGTGGTGGCGCTGCTGAACATCCTGTGGGTGCCGTTCGTGGCGTTTGCCGACATCGCCGTGCCCGACCGCATCCTCACGCTGCCGATTCTCGCCGCCTTCCTGGTCTCGGTCAGCCACTTCGTGTCGCTTTATCGGCTGCGGGTGCGGGCTTCGCCCGGCGAAATGCTCGGCGCCGTGTGCGCCGCCATGTCGGTGCAGTGGACGGTCGCGCGCGCAGTGAGCATCGGTCTCGTCAAGGATCGGCTGCCGTTTCTGCGCACCGCCAAAGGGGGCGCCACGCGCAAGGGCCCCGACTTCCCGGCATTCTGGGAGGCCGTGATCGCCGGGCTACTGCTTGCCGGGTCCGTCACGCTCATCGTCACCAATTACAAAGGCGTACGCGAAATCAATATATTCGCCGCCGTCCTGGTGGTGCAGAGCCTGCCCTTCCTGTCAGCTGTAGCCATCGCCGTCTTCGAGGGCAGCCCCTTTAATTCCTTCGCCTTCTGGCGCGGCGTTAGAGCCCGGACGGTCGTGCTGCTGCCGGCGCCGAAAGCGGTCGCCGAAACGCCAAAGCTGCCGGCCGAAAACCGCGTGGAAGCGGCGCAGTAGGCGCCGCAACTCATATCCGCGAGATCGCGCTCCGCGAGTGTTGCGGGCGCGCCACAGCTCTAAAAAAGCAACGCTGCTTATCAACAGTCTCCCCGGCAACCGCCTTGGGGACCCTTGGGGACCGCTGTACCGCGCGATAAGCCTCACAAAGGTACCAATGTGAGGTGTCGACCGACGGAGTATTGCGCCGGGGCCGGCAGTACGGGTCTGTGGTGGACGGAGTACCGGGCGTGCGGCGCGTCAAGCCGCGGTTGTACCTGCTGGCGGCGTCAACGTCGCTTGCGGCCCTATTGGTTGGCAGCGGCGATCTGCACGCGTTGACGATGTGCAAGATCGATCAAAACGGCGGGACAGTTGCATCGGTGAGCAACAGCTCGCCCGCCGGCAACTGCATCATTGTCGACAACGCCAACGTTAGCGGCAACGTCAGCAACACCAGCACCGGTGTCCTTACCGCGCACGGTTTTTTTCTCTTCTCGTCGGCCACCGGCATTACCGTCAATCACAGCACGATCGGCGGCACGGTCACCAACAGCGGCACAATCAACGCACTAAGCTCCGGGATCCGCGTTGAGGACAGCGCCGCTGTGCTTGGCGGTGTCACCAATAGCGGCGCGATCACAACGGGGAACGTGGGGACCAATTCCGGGATTTACATCGGGGCCAATCAGTCGCGTTACAACATCCTGACTTTTGCGGGAAATCTCAGCAACAGCGGCACCATCATGGCGACCGTTTACAACGGCATACGGGTAGACGGGGTTGAGGATTTTGCCGCCAACATTGCCAATAGCGGGACAATTTCGGCAGCCGGGTTCGGCATCGTCCTCGGCACCGCTAGCCCCATCAATGTCAGCGTTTCCACTTTCGCCGGCAGCATCACCAATTCCGGCACCATCTCCGGCGGACATGGAGCCATCAACGCGTCAGACGTTTCGTACTTTTTGGGCGGCATTACCAACACCGGCACGCTATTGTCGAACCCGAGCTTCGGCATTGGGCTTGTGGTCGACACGGTGTCGGTCTTCTCCGGCAACATCAGCAACAGCGGCTCCATTGCGGCGGGTGTCACCGGCATCCGCGTCAACCTTGTTGGTGCATTCGGCGGCGCGAGCGCCGGCGGCATCACCAACAGCGGCACGATTTCGGTCGGCTATAATGGAATCACGGCCGCAGACGTCGGCACCTACATCGGCGGGATTACCAACACCGGAACGATCACGGCAGGCGCCAACGGCATCATCGTTGCCGGTATCTCGACTTTCTTCGGCGGCGTCACCAACGCGGGCACGATTACGGGAACCGGTCAGGGCATTTTCGTCGACGGCAACCAGGTTGCTTTCAGCCTCATCTCCACCGTTGGAATTGGCAACTTCTACAACGGCATCACCAACTCCGGCGCGATTTCAGTCGGATCGAACGGCATCTTCGTCGGCAGCAATGGGTATGTGTACAACGGCGCCGGCTACCCCATTACGATCTCGAATTTCTCCGGCGGCATCAGCAACTCCGGTACGATTTCGGCGGGCGGCAATGGCATCATCGTCGGCGGCCATGCGAGCAACGCGAGCCCCGTTACCATCTCGACCTTCTCCGGCGGCATCACCAACTCCGGAGTGATCTCGGCAGCCGGCAACGGCATCTTTGTCGGCGGCTCGGGCACCGTTAACAGCAGATTCGCGTTCTCGACGTTCTCCGGCAACATTACCAACACTGGGACAATCGTAGCGCCCGCCGGCGTCGGCATCGAAATGCTGAACGTGTCGACCTTCGTCGGCGGCATCAGCAATAACGGCACGATCACTGCCAGTGTCGGGATCGCCGTAACCAATTCTGGCGCGGTCAGCGTGTTCGACTCCGGATTTATCGAGGGTACGAGCGGCACCGCGGTCGATCTCAGCCACACCGGCCCCGGCAACACCTTCACGCTCGGACCGGGCTACAGTTTTGGCACAGGCACGGAGCTGGTCGTTGGCTCCGGCAGCGATACCTTCCAGCTCGGCGGTAGCGGCAGCGGGTCGTTCAATCTGGCCTCGATCGGTTCTGGCGAGCAATACCGAGGCTTTTCCACGTTCAATGTCGTGGGCGGCACATGGACCGCGAGCGGCAGCTTCAGCGGATCACAGGCCTGGAACGTCAACGGCGGCACGCTTGCCGGCACCGGCACCTTCGGGGGCATCGACGTTAATTCGGGCGGCACGCTCGAGCCGGGCCTTGTCGGCCAGCCCGGCACGTTCATGACACTCACCGGCAGCTTGGCGTTCCAGCCCGGCGCAATCTATCTGGTGAACATCAATCCGACGACGGCTTCGCGGGCCAATGTGAGCGGTACGGTGTCGCTCAACGGCGCGGTGCAGGGATTTTTGACGCCGGGCAGCTACAGCACCAGGACGACCTACGACATTCTTGATCAGTCCGGCTACAGCGGCGCATTCACCGGCTTTAGCGCCATCAACGCGCCGGGCTTCGGCGGTACCCTGACCAACCAAACTAATGACGTGCTGCTGAACTTGACGGCGCAGATCGGTTCGGGTGGCGGGCTTAATGAAAACCAGCAGAACGTCGCCAACGCAATCAACACCTATTTCAATAATGGCGGCGCGCTGCCGGCATCTCTTTTCACCGTCTTTCAGGCGAATCCAGGCAACACGTTGAACCTGTTGGACGGCCAGGACGCAACCGGGGCGCAGAATAGCGCGTTCACTCTGATGAACCAGTTCCTGGAACTGCTGCTCGATCCATCAATTGATGGGCGCGGCGGTTCTTCGCCGACCGGCGGCATGCTCGGCTTCGCACCAGACCAGCAAGAGAGCGTGCCGCTCGATCTGGCGTTCGTCGGCCTTATGGATGCGCAGCCCCAACAAACATTCGCGCAACGCTGGTCGACCTGGGCCTCAGGCTTTGGCGGCAGTGCGACCACCAATGGCGATCCGACCGTCGGGTCGAACAATCTGACCACGAACACGTACGGCTATGCCGCCGGCATGGACTACCGCTATTCGCCCGGCACCGTTCTTGGCTTTTCGCTGGCCGGCAGCGGCACCACTTGGAACCTGGCGCAAGGGTTTGGCGCCGGCCGCAGCGATGCGTTCATGGCCGGCGTATACGGCGTAACACATTCCGGACCCGCTTATCTCGCCACCGCGCTGGCCTTCGCCAACCAGTGGTTCACCACCAACCGCACCGCATTCGCCGGCGATCAGCTCACCGCGAGCTTCCAGGGCCAGAGCTACAGCGTCCGGTTGGAAGGCGGCTATCGTTTTGCCCTGCCGGGCGATCGCTACGTCGTCGGCGTCACGCCCTACGCGGCGATCCAGGCGCAGGACTTCCGCACGCCGGCCTTTAGCGAGACCGATCTGACCGGTGGCGGTTTCGGGCTGTCCTACGATGCGATGAACGGCACCGACATGCGCAGCGAACTCGGCGGCCGTTTCGACGATCTCACGACGCTCGACAATATGCCCCTGATCCTGCGCGCCAAGGTCGCCTGGGCGCACGACTGGGTCAGTAACCCGGCGCTCAACGCTTCGTTCGAGTCACTGTCGGGCACGAGCTTCACGGTCAACGGCGCGCCGATCCCGCCGAACTCCGCGCTTGCCTCAGCCGGAGCGCAACTCTTCTTCACGTCCAGCTGGTCGCTCCTCGCCAAGTTTGACGGCGAATTCGCGCCCGCCTCGCAGACCTACG
Organism: Xanthobacteraceae bacterium; assembly: GCA_035503415.1. Lineage (GTDB taxonomy): Bacteria > Pseudomonadota > Alphaproteobacteria > Rhizobiales > Xanthobacteraceae > BOG-931. The sequence goes on along the minus strand of DATJTL010000255.1, from coordinate 5,139 downwards.
CAGGTTCGGGAACGCTCCGCTATTCGTGGTGAACCAACTCAGCCGGCGAGCGCCGTCTCGGCTAGTCGGACCCAGTACGACGTGCCGACGGGAATGGCCTCGTCGTTGAAGTTGTAAGCCGGGTGGTGCAGTCCGGCACTGTCGCCGTTGCCGATCCAGATGAACGCGCCCGGGCGCTCATTGAGCATGAAGGAAAAGTCCTCCGCCGTCATGCGCGGCCGGAATTCCACGTCGACCTTGTCCTTGCCGGCCACTTCGCGGGCGATGCGGGCGGCAAATTCGGTCTGCGCGTCGTGATTGACCACGACCGGATAGCCGTTCGTGTAAATCACTTTGGCGGTCGCGCCGTAGAGCCGCGCGGTTCCTTCGACGACTTCGTTGATCCGTTTGCGCAAAGTATCGCGGACCTCGGTGCTAAAGGCGCGCGCGGTACCACGCAAAACGGCTTGCTGGGGGATGACGTTGTCGGTGTGGCCCGCCTGGAACGCGCAGATCGACACCACCGCGGCCTCGAGCGGATCGACGTTGCGGGCGACGATCGACTGCAATTGAGTGACGATTTGCGCCCCGACCAGAAGGGTGTCGACCGCCAGATGGGGCCTCGCCGCATGCCCACCCTTGCCCTCAAGCTCTATGGTGATGTGGTCGGCCGAGGCCATGATGGGGCCGGGACGGGTAGCAAATGAGCCGAGCGGCAGGCCCGGGCAATTGTGCATCCCGTAGACTTCTTCGATGCCAAACCGGGTGATCAGGCCGTCCTCGATCATGGCTTGCGCGCCGGCCCCGCCCTCCTCCGCCGGCTGGAAGATAACGACCGCGGTGCCGGCGAAATTGCGGGTTTCCGCAAGGTACTTGGCGGCGCCCAACAGCATGGCGGTATGGCCATCATGGCCGCAGGCATGCATCTTGCCGGGAATCGTGGATTGGTAAGGTAGCCCGGTCTCCTCTTCGAGCGGCAGCGCATCCATGTCGGCGCGCAGCCCGACCACCTTGCCGCCGCCCTTGCCAGCATCCTTGCGTCCACGGATGAGACCGACGACGCCGGTTTTTCCGATGCCGGGGACCACATCGTCGCAGCCGAAGCTCTTGAGCTTCTCGGTCACCAGCGCCGCCGTCCGGTGCACATCGTACCGCAGTTCCGGATGCGCATGGATGTCCTGCCGCCAGGCGGTGATTTCGGCATGCAGGTCGGCAATGCGATTGACGATGGGCATGAAAGGGGCCTCGCTCACCAGCTGATCCGGCAAGCCCAACTTAGCAAAATCGGCGCAAAAATGCGCGCACGACTGGAAAAACCTTCCGCCATTCAGTAATTGAACGGCCAGCGAGCCCGTAGCTCAGTCGGTAGAGCACGTGACTTTTAATCACGGGGTCCTGGGTTCGAGTCCCAGCGGGCTCACCATTGATATCAATATGTTCGAGGCAGACTCTGCCAGATCGAGAGAAGCCGCATGGCAGATCGTGACGGCCAGGAGGCCAACCGGCGTCGCTCGCTGGTCGCACTCGGTGTCGTCGTCGTGCTGTTCGTAGTCGGCTGGATCCTGGTGCACGAGCTTTACGCCGGCGGCAAGCTGGAGGACTGCCTGCTCTCCGGTCGCACCAATTGCGAGCCGGTGGAATCTCCGGTCCATTAGCGGCTGAGCAGCAAGGTTCCGGTCTACCTCTGCAAAGTCTTCGTTCAAGTGAATTTCACCGCCTCGTCGTCGCGGCGCCATAGAGCGCGGTCACCATGCGCCCAGTTGGGCGCGTGGGGGTCAACCGTCGAGGAGCGCGACGATGGATATCCAAAGTGCCTGCCTGGCGCCGACCCAACCCATAAAGCCCAGCCGGCCAAGCTGCCCGCGTTGCGGCGTTGTGTTGCTTGTCGCCGAGCAATCGGCATTCAGCCCGATCGGCCGCATTCACCACGCTTGGTCCTGCGACGATTGCGGCACCGAATTCGTCACCTCGATCAGCGTTTCCCCACGCCAAGCGTAAGCTCTGCTGTGATTGGGAATTGCCCCCCAAGTGCCGCATCTGGTTTGCCACACCCATAGCGCCTATAGTCGCGACCACCGGTAGGCACCCGTTATGGCCGAGTCGCATGGCTTGTTGTCGCGACGGCGCTGCTTGCATGCGATATCCGGAACCGGTCCGGTGTTTTTGTCATTGTTGGTATTGCTCTTCATTGCTCACACGGGAGGACCCCCACATGCGTCAAACGTTCGCTCGTCGATCGATCCTCGGTTACTGCCTGGGTGCCGCCAGCGCCACGCTTTTGGCGTCCACGTCGCGCAGCCAGGCCGCAACCACGACGTTTAAAGCCGATCTGAAGGGATCGAGCGAAGTACCGTCCAACACCACATCCGGCACCGGATCAGCAACGGTGACACTCGACCCGGCTACCAATAAGATTACCTGGAACGTCACTTTCTCCGGCCTGACCGGACCGGCCACCGCGGCCCACATTCACGGGCCGGCTCCTGCGGGCAAGAACGCCGGCGTGATGATTTGGCTGTCGGAAAAGGGCAAGCCGGCGGCTTCGCCGCTCACCGGATCGGGAAGCCTCACGGCCGCGCAAGCCTCCGACCTCATGAACGGCCAGTGCTACGTCAACGTTCATACGGCCGCCAACCCGGGCGGCGAAATCCGCGGCCAGCTTGTGAAGTCGTAGTTAGCCTTATCGGCGCCAGTTCTTGTAACTGTCCCGCCGCCAAACTGGGTAACCCGCCGGCCCTGCGTAACCGCAGCCGGCGGGTTGCCTTTGCCTGACGTGGGGTGCCAGCAGGTGTCCGCTCAGGCGGCCGCCGCTGCAGTCACGCGCGGGGCAAGCGCCGTGGTTTTCAGATAGGCCGCGAGCGCCGCGAGGTCCTCGCCGGAAATCGGCGCATAGGGCGGGTAAGGATCGCCGACCGGCACACCGATCAGATTCATCGCCGCCTTCATGGTCGGAGCGAGGCCATAATGCATCCATTTGCCCGGAAACAGCGCGAATTGCAGCTGCAATTCCGCCGCGCGCTGATGATCCCCGGCAACGAAGGCCTCGATGACGGCGCGGGCGATCTGCGCCGCCGGCGGCGGCATGGTGGCGCCCGCCCCGCCCAACTCGATGCTCGCAAGCAACATCTGCATGGTGGTGAAATATTGCGCGTGGCCGGCGCGGTCGATCTCGACGATCAGCCGCGACACGCGCGCGAGATCGCGCGAGCTTTCCTTGATGAATTGCACGCGCGGCAATTTGGCGATGGCAATCGTGTCGGGGATGGAGACCTCGGCGCCCGGACCGGGATTGAGATAGAGGGTCAGCGGCAGGCTGGTTTCGCGCGAGATTTTATCGAAATAGCCGACCAGGTCTGCTCTCGTCGGTGCGCCCGCAAAGGGGCGTAACGGCGCCAACAGTTGCAGGGCGGCGGCGCCCATCTCCTCCGCCTCGTGCGCCAGATCGATCGCCGTGCGAAATGACGGATGGGTAATGCCGACCATGACCGGGACGCGGCGATCGACGCATTCGACGGTCGAGCGGATCAGCGCCCTGCGCGCTTCCAGGCTCAGATAGGTATATTCCTGCGTCTCCACGCCGGCGGCGACCACCATGGTGGCGGCGCAGTCGCGCACCACATAATCGATCTGCCGGCGCAAGCTGCGTTCATCGACTTTCAAGTCCGCGGTGAACGGCGTCAGCGGCGCCACGATCAGCCCCGGTTGTCGCATCGGCGTTCTCCTCCAAGTGCGGCTCCAAGTTACTCCTTGGGAATATGTGCGCGCGCGATCACCGTGCCCCATTTGGCGATGTCCGAGCGCATCCGCGCGTCGAGCTCCGCAGGCGTGGAGGCGCGCGCATCGATGCCGAGAGCGAGCGCTCGCTTCTTCAGCGCCGGGTCGGCCAGCACCTCCTTGAGCGCTGCGTTGAGTGTGTCGAGGATCGGCTGTGGCGTGCCGGCGGGTGCGTAGAGGCCGTTCCAGGCGGTGACGTCGAAACCGGCGACGCCCTGCTCTGCCACCGTCGCCACGTTGGGCAATTCCGGCGAGCGTTTCGCCCCGGTGGTGGCGATGGCACGCGCCTTGCCGCTGTCCAGCGTGGGCTTGACTGCCGCGTAGAAGTCCATGTCCATCTGCACGTCGTTGCGCAATAGCCCGATAACGACGTCCGGCGAACTGCGAAACGGGACGATGAGGAAATTCGCGTCGGCCGTCGACTTGAACAATTCAGCCGTCAGATTCTGCGTACTGCCGACATTGATGGTGCCGACATTGATCGTGCCGGGCTTTTCGCGGACCGCCTTGAGAAAATCGGACAGCGAATGGTACGGCGAGGAGGCTTCGACCGCGAACACGCAAGTGAAATAGCCGATGGTCGAGATCGGCACGAAATCCTTGAGCGGATCGAACGGCAGGTGGTTGAAGAGCGCCACGCTGATCGCGGTGCCGTTGGTGAGGAGGGTCAGCGTATAGCCGTCCTTGCCGCCGGTCAGTGCAGCGCGCGCCGCCGTAATACCGCCCGCGCCCGGATTGTTTTCGATGACGAAGTTTTGCCCGAGCTTCTGGCCCAAACCCTCGGCGACGAGCCGGGCGGTGACGTCGGCGACGCCACCGGCCCCGAATGGCAGGATCACGCGCACCGGATGGGTCGGATATTTGGCTTGTGCGCGGGCGCCGCGGGCAGCGAGGCCGGTCGCGATAAGGGCGAGCCCGCGCGTAGCCTGCCGGCGGGTCATTGTTGATTTGGACTTTCCAGACTTCATTACCGAACACCTATTTGATGGGTGGCGGCCGCAACGGGCCGCCGCTTTCGGCACGGTCCTGCCACCTCGATGCCGGGCAAAGCAATAGCGTTTTGCGCCTGGTCAGCATCCCGGTCGGCCCTGCTACCGGTCAGGTCGCGCCGATATCGCGCCTTGACTGCCATCCCTGCCTGGTTTCCGCCGCGTAATCGGCAAACCGCCCTGCCGCGATAGCCGCGCGCGCCCCCGCCACCAGGTCCTGGTAGTAGTAGAGATTGATCAGCGAAAGCAGCGTGCCGCCGAGCGCCTCGCCGCTGCGGAACAGGTGATGCAGGTAGGCGCGGGAGAAATCGCGCGCGGCGGGGCAGCGGCTTTCGGCATCGAGCGGCCGGGGATCGTCGGCGTGATGGGCATTTTTGATGTTGATCGGACCGAACCG
>DATJTL010000254.1:0-2439 GCA_035503415.1 Xanthobacteraceae bacterium | reverse complement strand
AAGGCGCCGGCCCATGAGCCGACCAGACGATCCGGCGCGATGTCGCCGCGCTGCAGAATTTCCAGCGTGGCCAGGAACTCGCCGCGGAAAAAATCCTGGCGCCGGCCGATACAGGCGAGCGTTGCAGTCGAACGAAGCACTGGTCGGTTGCCGATCTTGGTGCCGTAGTTCGATTCGACGCCCCAGATCGCCGCGATGATGTTACGATCGACGCCGTAGGCGCGCTCGACCGCAGCGAAGACCGGGGCATATTGCGCCAGAAGCTCGCGCCCGCGCTCGATGCGGTCGTCGCTGACCAAGAGATCCAGATAATCCCAAGTCGCCTTGGTGAATTCCGGCTGCGCATCAAGCTTGTCCATGATGCTCAGATCGGGAATGAGACCGGTGGTGAGCCTTTGGTAATTATCCCATGTAATGCCGCGCCGTTCTGCGTCCGGCCAAAGCGAAGCCAGGCAATTGCCGAAATTGGCGGCTGCGGCGCGGATGGCGTCGGCGGTCATCCGCGGATCGCCCGAGGCGCCGGATTGTCCGCTCCATTGCGGTGTGGTGTCGCCGCGGTCCGGAACCGTTGCCGCCGGCGGTTGGAACAGCCGGGTGAGCCAGGCGGCCGGATTGTCCTGCGCGCTCGCGCCATGGCCGAGCCCGGCGGCAACGACCGACACCGCCGCAAGACGCAGGATTGGCTTGTAGAGGACCATTGCAGACGGTTTCGAGGTACCTGAGCGTGGTATTTTATGGTCGAGGAAGCCTTAACGCATGGTTCGTTCGGCGTGCGGCTAAGGCTGACGTCGGCAATCCGCGCCATTCATAGTGTGGAGACGCGATGCCGATAGTATTGCAAGGCTATGGATTTTACTCCGGCCCCATGCTTCGCTCCGAATTGAACCTATAATCCAGGCAAGAGTTTGAATAGCGGTCCGCGAAGCCCCCTTCCGGCCTTATTGCTAGTCACCCGTATCGGTATTGGATCCCGCCCGCGCTCCATGCGCGGCATCACCATCCCGGAAAGAAAGGGAAGATGCAAAAAACCGTCCGCAAAGCCGTATTTCCCGTTGCCGGCCTCGGTACCCGCTTTCTGCCAGCGACAAAGGCCATGCCGAAGGAGATGCTGCCGGTCGTCGATCGGCCGCTCATTCAGCATGTGGTCGACGAGGCGCGCCAGGCCGGCATTGAGCATTTCATCTTTGTCACCGGTCGCAACAAGGGCGTGATCGAGGATCATTTCGACCGCCAGTTCGAGCTGGAGATGACGCTGCTGGAACGGCAGAAGCATGTCGCGCTCGATTTCTTGCGCCAGGATCTGCCCGGCGCCGGCTCGACCAGCTTCACGCGCCAGCAGGAGCCGCTGGGCTTGGGCCACGCCGTATGGTGCGCGCGCGAACTGATCGGCAACGAACCGTTTGCGCTCCTTCTGCCCGACGTGCTGGTTCAGCACACGCGCGGCTGCCTCGCCCAGATGCTCGACGCCGTCAACGCGCTGAACGAGAAGGCCAATGTCGTCGCCGTGGAGGAGGTGCCGCGCGAGCGGGTCGATCAATACGGTGTCGTCGGGGTCGGCAAGCAGAAGGGCAAGCTGTTCGCGATCACCAACATGGTGGAGAAGCCGCCGGTCGATCGCGCGCCCTCGAATCTCATCCTGACCGGCCGTTACATCCTGCAGCCGGAAATCCTCGACATTCTGCAGACGCAGGAGCGCGGCGCCGGCGGCGAAATCCAGCTCACCGACGCCATGATTGCGCTTTCCCGCACGCAAAGCTTTTACGGCTTGCAGTTCGAAGGCCGCAGTTTCGATTGCGGCTCCAAGGTCGGCTTCCTCGCTGCCAACGTTTCCTACGCGCTGGAACGGCCAGACATCGCGCCGGGCTTCCGAGCAGAGATCAAGAAAATCCTCGGCGAGCTCAACGGCAGTTAACGCTGCACGCGCACACCGGCAAGGAAAGACGTCGCACTGTAGGCGACGCCGCTGACATTCGAGGTCAGCCAATCTTCCCGCACCGTGCCCTTGAGCTGCAGTTCGCGGCTTAGTTTGTAGGTCAAGCCCGCGGATGCGAAATAACGATTGTCCTGCCTGCCGAGCCCGACATAATCGTCGTGGCCATAACCGATCTGGCCCGTACCGATCAGCCAGAGCAGGAAGGCGTGGTCGACCTGAACGTTGAGATCGCGGCTGAACTCGCCCGACGTGCCGGGCACCGCTGACTCGCTCACTGTTGAGGCCGCTGTGAATTTGGCGGTGGTCAGTGCGGTTGCCTGCCAGAGCAGCGAGCCATCGAGCGTCGGGCCGGAGATAATCGGCAAGCGCGGGTCCTGATAGACGCGATTGAGATAGCCGGCCGCGATCTCGCCGGTCAGCGTGCCGATGATATTGACGTCGCTGCCGACCTTGATGCTGCTGCCGGTGGAATCGCGCTGATATCCGCTGCTGTCGAATTCCAGATC
>DATJTL010000253.1:0-5592 GCA_035503415.1 Xanthobacteraceae bacterium | reverse complement strand
ATTCTCACCGGCGGAGCCGCACAGCTCGCCGGCTTGCCCGATCTCGCCGCGCGAATTCTCGATCGGCCCGTGCGCATCGGCCGGCCGCTCGGCATTTCCGGTCTGCCGGACGCAGCCAAAGGTGCTGCCTTCGCGGTGGCGGCGGGTCTGCTGGTTTATCCGCAGGCGGCGCATCTCGAACATTTCGAGCAGCGCCGCAAGCGGCAAGCGATGAACGGCACGGGCAGCTACATCGCCCGGGTCGGACAGTGGCTTCGCGAGAGCTTCTGATGGCCCCCAGATCGCAAGCTAGTGACCAACAGCGGCCGGTGGCGGACCGGTCGGGGCAGGGCGCGTTGAGCGCCCGTGCGAGGAAGAAGAGGCAAACATGACCATCAATCTGAATATTCCTGACATTCGCGAGCTCAAGCCTCGCATCACCGTGTTCGGCGTTGGCGGCGCGGGCGGCAACGCCGTCAACAACATGATCAATGCCGGCTTGCAGGGCGTCGATTTCGTGGTCGCCAATACCGACTCCCAGGCGCTCACAACGTCAAAGGCCGAACGCATCATCCAGATGGGCGTGCAGGTGACCGAGGGGCTCGGTGCCGGTGCGCATCCGGACGTCGGCCGCGCCGCCGCCGAAGAAGTGATCGACGAAATTCGCGATCACCTCGCTGGGGCGCACATGGTGTTCGTCACCGCAGGCATGGGCGGCGGCACCGGCACCGGCGCCGCTCCGGTCATCGCCAAGGTGGCGCGCGAGGCGGGCATCCTCACCGTCGGCGTGATCACCAAGCCGTTCCACTTCGAGGGCCAGCGCCGCATGCGCGTCGCCGAAGCTGGCATCACCGAGCTGCAAAAAAGCGTCGACACGCTTCTCATTATTCCCAACCAGAATCTGTTCCGCGTGGCGAACGAGAAGACCACCTTCGCCGATGCCTTCGCGATGGCAGACCAGGTGCTCTATTCCGGCGTCGCCTGCATCACCGACCTGATGGTGAAAGAAGGCCTGATCAACCTCGACTTCGCCGATGTGCGCACCGTCATGCGCGAGATGGGCAAGGCGATGATGGGAACGGGCGAGGCGGAGGGTGACAAACGCGCGCTCACCGCCGCCGAGGCCGCAATCTCCAATCCGTTGATCGACGACGCGTCGATGAAGGGTGCAAAGGGATTGCTGATCTCCATCACCGGCGGCCGCGACCTCAAGCTCTACGAGGTCGACGAGGCGGCAACCCGCATCCGCGAGGAAGTCGATCAGGACGCCAACATCATCGTCGGTGCGACCTTCGACGAGACTCTCGACGGCATCATCCGCGTGTCGGTCGTGGCGACGGGAATCGATCAGGTGAGCGAGCAGCGCGCGGCGCCAAGCGCGCCCGATACTCGCATCGCCGAGCTTGCGACATGGCTGAATGCGGACAAGCGGACCAACGAACGGCCGCAGGCGACACCGCAATCCCATCAGCTGCCGCATCCCCAGCCGGTGCCCCATCCGCAGCCGGTCCGTTCGCCCGCGCCGCTAGCCGCTCCCGCGCCCGCTTCGGTCAATGCCTCGATCGAGTCGGCGGCCAAGGCGGCGATCGCCTCTGCTATCGAGGACATCAACATTCGTCCTCTGACGCTCAATCCTTCTCTGTTCCCCGATCCGCAGGCCATCGGGGAAGAGGCGCCGCCAGCGCCGGAGCCCGAGGAGTTCATCCCGCCGAAGCCGGAGCGCTTACCGCGGGCGCCGCGCATGCCGCGGCTCGATGAGTTGCCGGTCCCGGCCCAGAACCAGATTCTCGCTCGCCGCGGAGAGCTGCAGCAGCAAGAACATCCGGGACGGCGCAAGTCGCTGTTGGAGCGTTTGGCTTCCGTCGGACGCGGACGCCGCGAGCAGGACAGGGAGGAAGAGGCCCTCTTGCCGCGGCCGGCGCAAGCCGCTGCACTGCCGGCTCCCGAGCGGTTGGCCGGACGGCCGATGCCCCGCCCATCGGAGCCGCGCCCGGAACCGGTATCGGAATACGCCAAGCGGACGGCGCCCCAGGGGCTGGATCAGCACGGCCGACAGACTCCTGTGCATAACCAGGGCGAAGAGGATCAGCTGGAAATCCCAGCCTTCTTGCGCCGGCAGGCGCGTTGACGGCGTCCGAGTTCGGCATCGTACCATGACGAGGCGGCCCAGGAGGACGTGGCCCGGATGCCGCGTCCGATGCTGCGCGGCCAACGAAGGCTTTGAATCCGCGTCGCTTTATGGCTGCCTCGGGGCAGGCCGCCGTCCACTCCAAGATGCAGAGACGAGTGCCCGACTACTGGGCCGTGCCGCAGCTTTTGCGGCGCGTTGCCGACAAGAAGACGGCGAGAAGGTGGTAACACTTGGTAAGAAAGCGTGAGTTGGTCCTGTGTGGCTTCCTCAGTAATGTCGAACCCGTCGGAGGGATTTGTCGGGAAGCGGGATTTTGGCGGTCCAGTGGACCTTCCCGTAAACGACGGACTTGCATTCCCTTCGAGATGGGGTCGGCCGCGATTGTGTTCGCGCAGCGTGGCTATCGGGTGTGGGACGATGGCATGAGCTGGGGCTTGCAGGCCAGCAGGCAAACAACCCTTGGTAATCAGGGGATCGTAAGCGGAGTCGGCGTTCACTCCGGTTCGCCGGTGACTCTGACGTTGCATCCGGCCGATGCCGACACCGGCATTGTCTTCGTCCGCTGCGGCACTGATGGCCAACAAGACCGCGAACTTAGAGCAAATTTCCGCGCGGTGACCGCGACCGAATTCGCCACCGTGCTGGGCGATCAGAGCGGGCCTGCGGTCTCGACCACCGAGCACGTGTTGGCGGCCTTGCATGGTCTCGGCGTCGATAACGCTGTCATCGAGATCGACGGCGCCGAAGTCCCCATCATGGACGGCAGCGCCGCGCCATTCGTCGCCGCCATCGATCAGGCTGGCATTGTCACATTGCAGGCGCCACGCCGCTACATTCAGGTTCTCAAGCCGGTACGGGTCGGAAAAAACGGCTGTTACGGCGAGTTGCGGCCGCATTTGAGCGGGCTGCGGATCGAAGCCGAAATCGAATTCGACCATCCGCTGATCGGCCGGCAGTCGCTCGCAGTCGATGTCGCGCCAAATGTGTTCCGGCGCGATCTCGCTCGCGCGCGAACCTTCGGCTTCATGCGCGACGTGGCCAAGCTGTGGAGCGCAGGCTACGCGCTCGGCGCTTCGTTCGAGAATACCGTCGTCGTCGCCGAGGACCGTATCCTCAATCCCGAGGGCATGCGCTTCGCCGATGAATTCGTCCGCCACAAGGTGGTCGATGCCATCGGTGATCTGTCGCTGGCTGGTGCACCGCTACTTGGCGCCTATCGTTCCGTGCGCGGCGGACACAAGCTCAATCACGCGGTGCTCACCGCTCTGATGGCCGACCGCACTGCGTGGGCCTATGTCGAGATGCCCCAGCCCGCACGCCGCGCCCGCGGCCACGCCGATCTTACCGCCGGATTTGCGGCGCCGGCTTACGGGCCAGACGTCTCTTGAATTGCTTAACGTTTCCGCCTTAATCCGGGCCGATTGTCAGCCATAATGGCAGACCTGCAAGGGGTTGCGGTGCATGCGCCGGGACGCGCGGGGTGCGCACTCGGGTCGGATGCGTCGGTGGGACCGGAACGTAAATCACGCTCATGATGCCGCGAGTAAGAGGATCGAGACGGTCCGGTAGTAAGCTGCGTGCGCTGGCGGGGTGCCTCGCGCTCGGGCTTATCACATTGCCGCTTATTGGCTGCAGCCTGTTCAACAAAGATACCGATTACGTTCCCGATACGCCGGCCGACAAGCTCTATAACGAGGGGCTTTTCCTGCTCAACGACAAGCAGGACTACAAGGAGGCGTCGAAGAAATTCGATCAGGTCGAGCGCGAGAACCCGTATTCGGACTGGGCGCGCAAGGCGCTGTTGATGTCGGCCTTCAGTTATTATCAGTCCAACCAGTACGACGAATGCATCAATGCGGCGAAACGCTATGTGACGCTGCATCCCGCGAGTCCCGATGCGGCTTACGCCCAATACCTGATCGGTTCATCCTACTACGATCAGATCCTCGACGTGTCGCGCGACCAGGAGCGGGCGCAAAAGGCCATCGATGCCTTCGAAGAGGTGGTGCACAAATATCCTGACAGCGAATACGCGATCGCCGCCAAGAAAAAAATCGAAATGGCACGCGACCAGCTCGCCGGCAAGGAGATGGAAGTCGGCCGCTTCTACCTGAAGAAACGCGATTTCCTCGGCGCTATCAACCGGTTCAAGGTCGTCGTCACCCAATACCAGACCACGCGCGAAGTCGAGGAAGCGCTGGAGCGTCTGACTGAAGCCTATGTGGCGCTCGGCATCATGGACGAAGCGCAGACCGCGGCGGCGGTGCTCGGCCACAATTTCCCGGACAGCCCCTGGTACAAGGACGCCTATAATCTGCTCAAAGGGCAGGGCCGCGAGCCGAACGAGAATAAGTCTTCCTGGATCAGCCAGGCGTTCAAGAAATTGACCGGCTAGCGGAGTAGAAGCCAGGGGACAGACCGGAGAATCGCGAATATCATCTGATCTCCGACATCTGACATCCGCCCCTGATGCTGTCCCGCCTCTCCATTCGCGACATTGTTCTGATCGATCGGCTGGACATCGATTTCGGTTCCGGCCTTGCCGCGCTCACCGGAGAGACCGGCGCCGGCAAATCGATTCTGCTCGACGCCTTCGCGCTGGCGCTTGGCGCCCGCGGCGAGGCGGGCCTGGTGCGCGCCGGGGCGGAGCAGGGCCAAGTCACCGCCGCGTTCGAGCTTGCGGAAAGCCATCCGGCCCGCCGCGTGCTTGCCGACAACGATCTCGGCGGCGAAGACGAACTGATCGTGCGGCGTGTGCAATTCGCCGACGGCAGGACCCGCGCCTTCGTCAACGATCAGCCGGTCAGCGTTCAGGTGTTGCGCGGGCTCGGCGCCGCTCTGGTCGAAATTCACGGCCAGCACGACGAGCGCGCCTTCGTCGACGCCGCAACGCACCGCGCGCTGCTCGACGCCTACGGTGATATCGAGAGCGATGCCGCCGAGGTGACGGGGCTGTGGCAGGAGCGGCGCGCGCGCGAGGAGGCAGTCGCGTCCCATCGCGCCGAGGTCGAGCGGTTGAACCGCGAGGCGGATTGGCTGCGCCACGCCGTCGACGAGCTTGTGCGCCTGGCGCCGCAGGCCGGCGAAGAGACTTCGCTTGCCGAGCGGCGCACGACCATGATGCAGGCGGAAAAGGTCGCCGAGGATTTGCGCACGACGCACGAGGCGGTCGGTGGGCCGCAATCGCCGGTGCCGCCGCTTGCGACCGCGCTGCGCCGGCTTGAGCGCCGCGCCGCGCAGGCGCCGGCGCTGATCGAGCCCGCGATCAAAGCCATCGATGCCGCGCTTTCCGCGCTGGATGAGGCGCGGGGACATCTGGAAACGGCGCTGGCTGTCGCTGCGTACGATCCGAAGGAACTCGAGCGAATCGAGGAGCGGCTGTTTGCGCTGCGCGCCGCCGGGCGCAAATACAGCGTACCGGTCGACGACCTCAACGCGCTGGCGACGCGCTACGCCGCCGATCTGGCGATGATCGACGCCGG
>DATJTL010000252.1:0-15762 GCA_035503415.1 Xanthobacteraceae bacterium | reverse complement strand
CGGCGCTCGACGCGGTCGAACTGGTGCCGCGCTACGGCGTGATGCCGTCGCTACCGCCTTGCGAGGTCGAGTTGTTCGGCCGCCGCTACGCCGCCCCGATCGGAATAGCCCCGATGGGCGGACCGGCCATCGTGTGGCCGGGTGCCGACATCTATCTTGCCCGTGCCGCACAGCGCGCCCGTGTTCCCTACACGCTCGGCACCGTCGGCTGTGCCACGATCGAAAAGATCGCCGAAATCGCCCCCGACGTATTCTGGTTTCAGCTCTATCGGGCGGCGCGCAACGATCACGCCATCGGTTTTGATCTCGTGCGGCGGGCGCAGCACGCGGGCTGCCACGCGCTGGTGATGACGCTTGACGTGCCGGTGCGCACCACCCGCGCGCGCGAAGTCGTCGTCGGTCTCGGCGGCGCCTTTCAGGCCGACTTCTCAAAAATGCTGCAGATGGCGATGTCGCCTGCCTGGACGATGGCGCTGCGCAAGAACGGCATTCCGCGCTTTTCCAATCTGCGCGCCTATGCGGGCGACGTGTCGATCAACGATATGGTCGCCTTCGCCCGCCGGGAAATGGGCGGCGCCTTTACCTGGGAGGAGGTTGCTCGCTACCGCGACCTCTGGAAAGGTACCTTGATTGTCAAGGGCATCATGCATCCGCAGGACGCCGAAAAGGCCGTGTCGCTCGGCGTCGACGGCATGTTCGTGTCCAACCACGGCGGACGCCAGATCGAGGCTTTGCCGGCGCCGATCGATGTGCTGCCAGCCATCGCGCGCCAGGTGGGCAACCGCGCGACCGTGATGATGGATTCGGGGATTCGCAGCGGAACCGACGTGGTGCGCGCTTACGCGCTCGGCGCGCAAGCAGCGTTTGCCGGCAAGGCCTTCCTGTGGGGTCTCGGCGCGCTTGGCGAGGAGGGTCCCGGTCACGTCATCGATCTGCTGATCCAGGAAACGCAAGCAGCGCTCGGCCAATTGGGCGCGCACAAGCCCGAGCAAGCGCGCTCGGTTGTCATTCGCCACGAGGGCGCGCTGCGCTTTTGAATGCGCAAGCAAAAATCGGGGGAGGGACATCGATGGCCAAAGCAAGGGCAATCAAGACAAGGACAAGACGGACGGCCCCAAAGCGGGCGCCGGCTGGTCGGCGCTCGCCCAAATCGGCGCGTTCGTCGCGGACAATCGATTTGCGCCGCGTAGCGGCGGGCAAGCGCAAGCCCAAGCCCAAGGCGAAGGCTCGTCCGCGAAAGCAGACCTTCGTCGCCAGCCACCTCAATGCGAACGCCTTCGAGGAGGGCTTGCGCTCCTATGCGAACTATCGCGACCTCGGCATTGCGGCGGCAACCGGCAGCCTGGCGCGGGCGCACGTCATCAAGATGATTCCGCCCTGTGACCCGGCCGTGGTGTCGAAACGGCACTACCACGACGTCGAATTCCAGATGGTCTACGTGCTCAAGGGCTGGATCAAAGGTGAGTACGAGGGCGCCGGAGAGGTGACTATGCGCGAGGGCTCGTGCTGGTTGCAGCCGCCGCGCATCAAGCATACGGTCCTGGATTACTCCGACGATTGCGAGCTTCTCGAAATCATCCTGCCAGCCGATTTCAAGACTGTGGAACTCGCCTAAGTGGATCGGCTTGCGCCGTTGCGCGCGTAGGCATTTTGTGCGATGTCCGCGCCGATTTGCGCGGGTGCGCGGGCTTGATCGCGCGCGGTACGCCTTCCACCTTCCTTCCGGGCCGGTTGAATAGTTCCGGCCCCACCAACAACCGGGGTTGTTATCATGGGATCCTTGTGGCTCATCGTCGCGGCAGGCGGCTTAGCCATCGTTTATGCGATCTGGGCCACCTATTCGGTGATGCAGGCCGACGCCGGCAGCGACCGCATGCAGGAGATAGCGGCCGCCGTTCGTGAGGGCGCACAGGCGTATCTGCGCCGGCAATACACCACCATCGCCGTCGTCGGCGTCGTCATTTTCCTCATTGTCGGCTTCTTCCTCGGCTGGCTTGTCGCCGTCGGCTTTGCCGTCGGCGCGATCCTTTCCGGCGCGGCCGGCTTTATCGGCATGAACGTCTCGGTGCGCGCCAACGTGCGCACGGCGCAGGCGGCGATCAGCTCGCTTGCCGGTGGTCTCGAACTCGCCTTCCGCTCCGGCGCCATCACCGGCATGCTTGTTGCCGGTCTCGCACTCCTCGGCGTGACGCTCTACTTCGCCTTCCTCACCCGCGGGCTCGGCTTCGCCCCGAATGATCGTACGGTCGTCGATGCGATGGTTGCGCTCGGCTTTGGCGCCTCGCTGATCTCAATTTTCGCGCGGCTTGGCGGCGGCATTTTCACCAAGGGTGCGGACGTCGGCGGCGATCTTGTCGGCAAGGTTGAGGCCGGTATTCCGGAGGACGATCCACGCAATCCCGCCACCATCGCCGACAATGTCGGCGACAATGTCGGCGACTGCGCGGGCATGGCGGCCGATCTGTTCGAGACCTATGCGGTCACCACGGTCGCCACCATGGTTCTTGCCGTGATCTTCTTCAGTTCGGTCTCTACCGAGGTGGTGACACGGATGATGACGCTTCCGCTTGCCATTGGCGGGGTCTGCATCATCGCCTCGATTATCGGCACCTTCTTCGTCAAGCTCGGCGCCAATCAGTCGATCATGGGCGCGCTCTACAAGGGCATGATCGCAACCGCGTTGCTGGCACTTCTGGGCATTGCCGCGGTGATCTACTACCTCATCGGCTTCGGGCCGCTCGCGGGGGTGGATTATTCCGGCGCTGAACTGCTTTATTGCGGCATCACCGGCCTGGCGGTGACCGGACTGCTCATTTGGATCACCGAGTATTACACTGGAACCGATTATCGTCCGGTGCGCTCTATCGCCCAGGCCTCGGTCACCGGCCATGGCACCAACGTGATCCAAGGCCTTGCGGTGTCGATGGAAGCCACGGCCTTGCCGGCGCTTGTCATCATCGCGGGCATTCTCGTGAGCTACAATATCGCGAATCTGTTCGGCATCGCCATCGCGGTGACGACGATGCTCGCGCTCGCCGGCATGGTCGTTGCGCTCGACGCCTTCGGCCCGGTCACCGACAATGCCGGCGGCATCGCTGAGATGGCGGGACTGCCGAAGGAGGTGCGCAAGTCGACCGATGCGCTCGACGCCGTGGGCAACACCACCAAGGCGGTGACCAAAGGCTACGCCATCGGCTCGGCTGGACTCGGCGCGCTGGTGTTGTTCGCGGCCTACAGCCAGGACCTCAACTTCTTTATTTCAGGCTCGAAAGCCCATCCGTACTTCCAGGGAGTCTCGCTCAATTTCTCCCTGAACAATCCCTATGTCGTGGTTGGCCTGCTGTTCGGGGGACTCCTGCCGTACATGTTCGGCGCCATGGGCATGACGGCGGTCGGCCGGGCCGCCTCGTCGATCGTCGAGGAGGTCCGCCGGCAGTTCCGCGAACGGCCGGGAATCATGAAGGGCACCGACAAGCCTGATTACGGCCGTGCCGTCGATCTGCTGACCAGGTCGGCGATCAAGGAGATGATCGTTCCCTCGCTGCTGCCGGTGCTTTCCCCCATCGTCGTCTATTTCGTCATCTACTTCGTCGCTGGCGGCGGCGCAGTTGGCAAATCCGCAGGCTTTTCGGCGCTCGGTGCCATGCTGCTTGGGGTGATCGTGACCGGACTGTTCGTGGCCATCTCGATGACGTCGGGCGGCGGCGCTTGGGACAACGCCAAGAAATACATCGAGGACGGCCATTACGGCGGCAAAGGCTCTGACGCCCACAAGGCGGCGGTCACCGGCGACACTGTCGGCGATCCCTACAAGGACACCGCCGGCCCGGCTGTCAATCCGATGATCAAGATCACCAATATCGTTGCCTTGCTGCTGCTCGCAGTTCTGGCGCACTAAAACGGGAAACCGGAGCTCGGCAATCAGAAGTCGTCCTTCTGATTGCCGGCTTCGAATTTCCGGATCACGTCGTCTTATCGGCGATGATGCGGAAGAGGCCGTTGAGCAAGCTGAGATCGGCGCCGCTCGTGGGCGTCGTACGACTGATAAAGTCGAAGATTTTACCGTCCTTCAATCCATATTCCGCGAGCCGCTTGACCTTGCGGTTGCGGTCGAAATAGACGGCGATCACCCGCTGGTCGACGACCTTCATCTGCATGAACGACACCGGCCGTTCGGCGCGCTGCGAAATGTAATAGAACGCTTCGCCGCTGACGGTAGCCACTGTCGAGGGCGTGCCGAGTACGATTAGCACCTGTTCCTGCGACGACCCGAGTGGGATTTGCTGCAGCGCTCCGTCGGGCAGCACGTAGCCGCGCTGAAAGGTCTCGCCGAAGCATCCGCCCGGCATCAGACCGAGCGCCATGATGACGAGGCACGCCGCCGTGGTGCGCCGTGTCGCGCCCTGGGTCACACCGCCGCTGGCCTTAGGTCTGTCTTGCATGCCCGCTCCACCTTGCGCCCGAACGCTCGCTGCCTTACCCCGAATACCCGCAGCCGACCCTGTCCGGCAAGCGGGCAGGTCTTGGTGCGCACCCCATGCGACGGCCTTCGGTGGCAGCGGCGAAACGGACTATCCCCATGATCCTGCGGCCGTTTCGGCGCAGTGCTGACAACCGCACTATCGCTTCGTTCTATGGCACGATCGTGGCGCAGGCCCGCTTGCCCGTATTCTATGCCGCGTACGGGGTGCCCGACACGGTGCAAGGCCGATTCGATCTGATCGTCCTGCATTTGGTGCTGTTATTGCGCAGGCTCGCGAAAACGACGGCCGGTCCCGCCCTCGGGCAGCGTCTATTCGACCGGTTTTGCGGCGATCTGGACGATAATCTGCGCGAGATGGGGATCGGTGACCTCGCGGTTCCCAAGCACATGCGCCGTTTCGGCGAGGCCTTCTACGGCCGGCAAGCCGCCTATCTTGCCGCGCTCGATGCTCCCGACGAGCGGGACTTTGAGAACGCGCTCGCACGCAATATCTTAGCAGAGGCGGCCAATGGCAAAGCAGGTTGCCTTGCACGCTACGCGCGGACCGCTGTCCGCGCACTCGACGCCCAACAAGAGGACGAACTCCTGCGCGGCAGGGTTGCTTTTCCCAGCCCCGAGGCCTTCGCAGATGGATGAACACCAGGCCCAAGATTTGACGAACACGCCGTGGCGCGTTCCGGTCGCGGTGGAAGACATTCCCGAAGACGGCCAACACTTCACGCTGGTCGCCGATGCGCAGGTGCGCACTGCCGTCGCGCGGATGGCGGGATTGCGCGATTTGCCGCGGCTGACTGCCGAATTTGAGGTGACGCGGCACGGCGGGGACGGGCTTCACGTTGTTGGCCGGGTTTCGGCGACGGCCGGGCAAAATTGCGTCGTCACCCTTGAACCGTTGGACAATGAGGTCGTCGAGGCGATCGATCTTATCTTCATGCCGCAAATGGCGAAGGCTGCGGACGCAGGCAGCGAGGACGAGGACGCCGAACCTAGTACGGCTCAGGAGAATTGGGCCGATCCCGAACCTCTCGTCGGCGGCGTTGTTGATCTCGGCGCGTTGGCGACCGAGTTCCTCATCCTCGGGATTGATCCCTATCCGCGCAAACCCGGAGCGGTGTTCGAATCGCCGCAAGAGCTTGAGAAGGATGGCGGTCCGTTCGCGGCGCTGTCCGGGTGGGCAAAAGGCCGCGATCCGTCTTGATCGCCATTGTATCCCGGTGGCGAACCGCTATTGTCGCAGTTTCCGGTTCCCGACTACCGGACACTGGCGTGGCGGATGTGAATTTCCTACAATCAGGCAGACGACGCGGATAGGCACTCCCGAATCCAGTTACCGCACTCGAATCATGAAGTTGCTGGTGTCGCTCTGATTTTCGAAGATCGCGTGATGAAATGCCGCGAGGAGATGCGCGCTTCGCAATTAGGACACTCGTGACCGCAAGGTTCGTTACTTGATGGCAGACAAGGTTCGCATTGCGCTCGATGCGATGGGGGGAGACCGCGGCCCCGCTGTGGTGGTTGCGGGTGCGGAATTGGCGTTGCGGCGCCACGGCCGGTGCGAGTTTGCCTTCTTCGGCGATGCCGCGCAGGTCGCTCCGCTCCTTGACGCACGGCCGCAGCTCAAGGCTGCCTCGCAACTTGTCCATACCGAAGTTGCCGTGAGCATGGATGCCAAGCCCAGCCAGGCTCTCCGCTATGGCCGTTGGAAGTCCTCGATGTGGCTTGCGATCGACGCGGTGAAGAAAGGCGATGCCGATCTCGCCGTGTCGGCCGGGAATACGGGCGCACTCATGGCGATGGCGAAATTCGAGCTCAAAACGCTGCCCGGCATCGAGCGGCCAGCCATCGCGGCGATCTGGCCAACGCTGCGCGGCGAATCGATCGTGCTCGACCTCGGCGCCTCGATCGGCGCGGACGCCGAGCACCTGGTGGATCTTGCGGTTATGGGCGCGGCGACCGCGCGCATCCTGTTGGGTCTTCGGCGCCCGACAGTTGGCCTCCTCAATATCGGGGTCGAAGAGGTCAAAGGGCTTGAGCCGGTGCGTGAGGCTGGACGCATCCTGCGCGAGGAGAAACTGTTGGATCTCGAATATCTGGGTTTCGTCGAAGGCGATGATATCGGTCGGGGCAAGGTCGACGTTGTTGTCACCGAAGGTTTTGCCGGTAACATCGCACTGAAGGCGGCGGAGGGTACGGCGCGACAGATGGCCGAGTATATACGCACCGCCATGAACCGTTCGCTCAGCGCCCGCATTGGCTACCTGTTTGCACGATCGGCGTTTCGCGAGTTGAAGGAACGTCTCGATCCTCGCCGTTCGAACGGTGGGGTATTTCTCGGGCTCAACGGCGTGGTGATCAAGAGCCACGGCGGCACCGACGCCGAGGGCTTTGCGGCGGCGATCGAACTTGGTCAGAGCGTGGTGGGCGACGAGCTGTTGGGCAAGATTACGTCCGCACTCGGCCATCATCACGAATTCCAGCAGCGTGCGCTTGGCGGAGCGGCTTCGTGACAGTACGCCGTTCTGTAATCCTCGGTTGCGGCGCTTATCTGCCGAGCCAAGTCCTGACCAACGACGACTTGGCGCGCAAGGTCGATACGTCCGACGAGTGGATTGTGCAGCGCACCGGCATCCACGAGCGCCGCATCGCTGCAGCGGGCGAGTTGACGTCGCAGATGGCGGCGCAGGCTGCGCGGTCGGCACTTTCCCATGCGCGGGTCGACGCCCAATCCATCGATCTGATCGTGCTGGCTACATCAACGCCCGACAATACGTTTCCGGCCAGCGCCGTCTCGGTGCAGGCCGAGCTCGGCATTACGCGCGGCGCCGCATTCGATCTGCAGGCGGTCTGCTCGGGTTTCGTCTATGCGCTGGCGACGGCCGATGCACTGCTCAAAACCGGCGCGTTCTCGCGTGCGCTGGTAATCGGCGCGGAGACCTTTTCGCGCATCCTTGATTGGACCGACCGCTCGACTTGCGTGCTGTTCGGCGACGGCGCCGGCGCCGTCGTGCTTGAGGCACAGGAGCAGCCAGATACACGCGATGCGCGTGGCATCCTCACCGTGCATCTGCGCGCCGACGGCCGTCACAAATCAAAACTTTATGTCGACGGCGGTCCGTCATCGACCGGCACAGTCGGCCATTTGCGCATGGAGGGACGCGAGGTGTTCCGTCATGCGGTTGCGATGATCACCGATGTCGTCGAGGACGCCTTTAGGGCCACCGGCTATACCGCCGACGATATCGACTGGTTCATTCCGCACCAGGCCAATAAGCGCATTATCGACGGTTCGGCGCATAAGCTCGGCATCGCGCCGGCAAAAATCGTCACCACGGTCGACCGGCACGGTAATACCTCGGCGGCGTCGATTCCGCTGGCGTTGTCGGACGCGCTTGCCGAGCGCCGCATCAAGCGCGGCGATCTTTTGCTGTTGGAAGCCATGGGCGGCGGCTTCACCTGGGGCGCGGCCCTGGTGCGCTGGTGAGCCGCAAAGGGCGTTGACCGTTCCATGACAAGCGAATATCGTTGAAAATCAGTACCATATGGGGTCGACAATTGGTCGATCGCCGTACTGGGCGGGGCTGGTCATGGCGGGAAAGACGGTCACGCGAGCAGATCTGTGTGAGGCGGTCTACCAAAAGGTCGGCCTCTCGCGCAGCGAGTCTGCCGCACTCGTAGAACTTGTACTCAAGGAGATCACCGACTGCCTGGAACGGGGCGAGACGGTGAAGTTGTCATCATTCGGTTCCTTCGTTGTGCGCAAGAAGGGCCAGCGCATCGGGCGCAATCCCAAGACGGGCAGGGAGGTTCCGATCTCACCGCGCCGGGTCATGGTGTTCAAGCCTTCCGCCATCCTCAAGCAGAGGATTAATTCCGATGGCGAGGGTAAACCGTCGAGCTAGAGCGCGGTCGCTTTCGTGAGCATCAATTGGTGCGCGCGCAGATTGGTGGAGCACGGCCGTTTCGGGAAGCTAACATCTCTAGCATTCAGACCATAGGGGCGGCCGAAGGGCGGATCGCGGGCAGTAAGTTCGCCGGGGGGTAAGCCAGTGGATAAGGCGCCGGGGGCATTTCGCACCATCAGCGAAGTCGCTGAAGAAATCGACGTCCCGCAGCATGTGCTGCGCTTCTGGGAAAGCCGGTTTGCGCAAATCCGGCCGATGAAGCGCGGCGGCGGCCGGCGCTTTTACCGTCCCGAGGACGTCGATCTGCTGCGCGGTGTGCGCCACTTGCTCTACGGCGAGGGCTACACGATCCGCGGCGTGCAGCGAATCCTGCGCGAGCAGGGCGCCGCATTTGTGCAAAACGTCTGGCGCGTCGGCGCCGAACCGCCGCCGCCTGAATCGGAGGAGGATAGGGCAGGGGACGATAACGCCGCGCAGTCTGCGACGGAGCGGGGCGAGCCCGATGCGTCGATGTTTTCTTTTCCGCCGGCGCGCGCCCGCGACGCGGAAGAACGCTCTGCCGAACGGCGCGAACCAAGCCTTGCCGTGCCTTCTGCGTCACCCGCTAAGCCGGTTGGCGTTGCCGGCGATGATCGGCGCAAGCTGCGGGCGGCGCTCGATGAACTCGTCGCTTGCCATCGGCTGATCGAAGCGGCGCTGGTGAATGACGATGGTGCCGGGCGAGCCGAAGCAGACTCGCCGCGGGCGGAATGAGCAATGAGGCTTGGCCGGCCTTAGCTTCAGCTCACGTCGACGATGGCAAACAAAACATCGCAGAACCGCGCGATCCAAATTCTTTCATGGAATCGCGCGGATGAGCGCCGGCATGCAAAAGTCGAAGTCGCAGCCCTTTTCGGCCTGCGTGACCGTCTCGAAATATAGCCGCGCGTAGCCTCGGAGATCGGCAGGTACGACCTGCGGCTGCTGCAAATCGCGACGCTTCTCAAGCTCCGCTTCGTCTACCAGGAGGCTGAGTGTCCGCCCGGCGGTGTCGAGCCTGATCTGATCCCCGTTGCGCACCAAGCCGAGGGGGCCGCCGACGAAAGCTTCCGGCGAGACATGAAGAACAATCGTTCCAAATGCCGTTCCGCTCATCCGAGCATCGGAAATACGCACCATGTCTTTGACGCCTTGCTCGAGCAGCTTGCGCGGGATTGGGATGTATCCGGCCTCGGGCATGCCTGGACCTCCTTTCGGCCCCGCATTCTGCAGGACGATGATGTCGTTTGGCGTCACGTCGAGCTTCGGATCGTCGATACGGGCGGCAAGATCGCTGAGCGAGGAGAAGACCACTGCTCGGCCGGTGTGCTGGAGCAGTGATTGCGTTGCAGCGGCCTGTTTGATGATTGCGCCGTGCGGAGCAAGATTGCCGCGGAGCATGGCCATGCTGCCTTCCGAATAAATCGGATCTGCGAATGGACGTATGATATCCTGTTTGAACGGTGGCGGTGCAGCAGCGATGTTTTCGCCGAGCGTGCGCCCGGTGATCGTCAGACAGCCAAGATCGAGCATTGGTGCGATCTCGCGCAGCAACGGCACGAGCCCGCCGGCATGATGAAGATCTTCCATATAGCCTTGCCCACTGGGCTTGAGATCGATCAGCAACGGCGTGTCTCGTGCAATTCGGTCGAGCCCAGCGAGGTCGATGCCGATACCGAGGCGGCCGGCGATGGCCGTTAGGTGGATCACGGCGTTGGTCGAACCGCCGGCGGCAAATACGATACGCAGCGCATTGACGAAGGCAGCCGGCGTGAGGATCTTTCCTGGGGTCAGCCGCTCCGCCGCAATGGCGACAGCACGAACTCCCGTCTGCTCGGCCAGACGTCGGCGCTCGGCATGCACCGCTGGCACGCAGGCGCCGCCTGGCAACATCATGCCCAAGGCCTCTGTCGCAAGCGCCATCGTGCTTGCAGTCCCCATCACCCCGCATGTGCCAATGGTGGGCGCGAGCTCGCTATTGACGTCATCGATCTGTTCGTCGCTCAACTCGCCGGCGCGGTAGCGTCCCCAAAACCGGCGGCAGTCGGTACAGGCGCCCACCCGCTCGCCGCGCCAATTGCCGGCCAGCATCGGTCCGCTGACCAGCAGTATTGCGGGGACGCCGGCGCTCGCCGCTCCCATCAGCAAGGCCGGTACGGTCTTGTCGCAGCCGCCAAGCAGAATGACCGCGTCCATCGGCTGGGCGCGGATCATCTCCTCCACGTCCATGGCCATCAGGTTGCGCAAATACATGCTGGTCGGATGCGCAAAGCTTTCCTGGATCGAGATGACGGGAAACGGGATGGGAATGCCGCCGGACAACATCACTCCGCGGCTCGCCGCTTCGATCAGGTCAGGAACGTTACGCTGGCATGCGTTGTAACCGGAATCGGTATTGACGATGCCGACGATGGGGCGGGTCAATGCATCGTCGCTGTAGCCAAGCGCCTTGATGAACGCCTTGCGCAGGAAGACGGAAAATTGCGCGTCGCCATATCCCGCGAGATTACGGCGCATTCCAATTTCATTCGACATAACCGGCACTCCGAAATCCGGCGAGATGCAAACGAGCGCTCACAAATCCTGGTAAAGCCATTTGCTCTGAACGTCGCTGCACCAATTGCCGACGTTCCATGAGCCCCACGCCCCAAGACCGCCCAGCGGTTCCGCGCCGGCGTAGACCGGCACATGCACGATCGACAAGCCCGCATGCGCCTGGGCGTCGCGCAGGGCCGCCTTCAAGCTGTCAGCGGTGACGCCGCCGTGGATCGCCTTAACGCCGGCGACCGCAGTAGCAAGCTTCACGTAGTCGACCGCGACACCATCATTGGTCCGGAACTCGGCGCCATATTGGGCCTGTTGCAGTCCGGTGATCGCCGACATGCGCCGGTTGTCGAAGATCACGATCATCCCGCGGACGCCATGCGCGACGGCGTCGATCAAAATCTGCGGGTTCATCATGAAAGAACCATCGCCGCTGAACGCGATTGTGTATCGCGGCTTGTCGGCAATGCCGGATGCAAGCAGGGCACTCGCGGCGAAGCCCATATATGATGCGCCGGCCTCCGTGAACGTCTCTCCGCTGCGATCGTCTTCGACGATCTGGAATCCATTCGCTTGGACATCGCCGGCGTCGAACAGTTTCGCAGCGTCGATGTTCTTGGCGAAATCTGCGACGACCTTGATTGCTGCCGGCTGGGTCAGCACAGGGCGCTGCCACGCTTCGTCAAAGAGCGGAGCGGTTTCGAAGCGCGCGCGTTTATAGTTCTGCCACTCCGCCCTCTTGGCGGCGCATTGGCTGAGCCATACGGACTTCGCGTCGGTCAGTGCACCGAGCGATTCCAGGCGGTCCGCAAGCCGGCCGGCGACGGCGCCGATATCGCCGACCAGCGCGGTCGTGTTGTTATAGTGGAGGGCATCAGCGAGATCGCCGTTGATATTGATCACCGCCTTGGCCGAGCGAAATCCTATGCCGGAGCAATCCGCCTGGCAGACGGCGCGCGAGCCTATGACGACCACGAGCTCGGCTTCGTCCATCGCATAATTGCCGCTGATCGAGCCCTTCGAACCGCCGACATGCATGTTCTGGGGATGATCGTCCGGCAACACGCCCGTGCTCCCCGGCGACAGTGCGACCGCGGCACCGGCCGCCTCCACGAGACGGCGTACTGCATGATCGTGGTTGCGCGCGCCGCCGCCGGCTTTGATAACCACTTTGCCCGTGCGCGCGATCGTCTCAGCGGCGGCGGTGATTGCGGCATCGTCCGCCGGCGCAACGATTGGCAGATCGGGACGACCTGGTAGCGCACCGATGTTGAGCGTCAGCAGTGCCGGCTGGGTATTCAGAGGCAGAAGAAGATAGAATGGTCCGGCTCGATAAGGATGGTTCACGCGCACGCTGCCCCGCCGCAACGCGTCGCGAATTGCTTGGGGCGTATGCAGCACATAGGACTCGCCCATGAGCGCCGTCATGCGTCCGAACAGGCCTTGCTCCTGTTTCGGAATTTGCTGCATGTTGTAGCCTTCGCCGTAAGTCGTTTCATCTCCGTAGATGTGATAGACGCCGACGCCGTTCGACGTCGCTGCCAACGAGCCGGCCAAAGCCTGCAAGGCGCCCGGGCCGATCGACGTCACTACCGCGGGTATTTCGTTGTATTGCCAGCGCAGTGCCGTGGCAGCGTGCGCCATCGCAACCTCGTTACGGCAGTTGTAGGTCTTGGTGACCCCTTCCTCCTCGTAGACGCGCAGAACCTCGCCAAGATCGGTCGAGCCGTGACCGAAGATGGCCAAATATTTTCGGACACCCTGCTTGAGCAGGCCCAACACCAAGGCTTCCGAGAGTGTCACGTCGACATGAGCGGCCAGAGCGCCAGACTTCAGTGCCGGCTCGAGGCCGCCGGCGCGGGCAATGATGCGCGCGCGTTCCAGCATGGCAGGACCGTTCGGCTGCGGCGATCCGGCTGAACCGCTGGCAATTTTTGCTTCGATATTCATGCCCAGACTCGTCCTGTCGCTGTTTTCTTGTTCCCCGGCTCTTTCGGTGGCCCTCTCCAGATCGGCGGGCTGTACTTCAATGGAATGACGACGAGCCCAGCGACGATTGCCATTCCGCCGGCAAGAGCGATCGCGAGCGAAAATCCGAAATGCATGATGAGCAGGGTTGAGAGTATCCCGCCATAAAGTCCGCCGGAGCCTTTGGCGATGGCATAGAGAATGCCGTAATTTCCTCCTGCCGATGATGGACCGAAATAATATCCGATTGCGATCGGGAACAGAGAGAAGAGCGACGCCCAGAAGAAGATTGCCAGGATCGCCGCGCATACGAACAGCAGCTCATCTCCGTTGGAGCCGGCATAGATAGTCATGAAAAGAAACAGACCACAGGTGGCGTAACTCACCACCATCATGTTCTCGATGCCAAAGCGCTGCGAAAGCGCACCGAGAATGAGCTTGCCGAAACCATTGGCAAGCGCGATGCCGCCGGCGGCGGCCGTAGCGGCAGTCGCCGCGAAGCGAAAACTCTCGGAATAGGCCACGATCTTGCTCATGCCGGCGAGGCCCGCGCTCGAAATGAAAACGAACGAGCAGATCAGGATCCACATCTGCCAGGTCTTGAGGGCTTCACCGACGGCATAGTCGTGCTCGCATGGGCGCTCGACGGCTTTCTTTTGTACTGTCCGATCGTTTGGCCTCCAACCGACTGGGGGATCCTTCATGAACATGGCGGCCACGACCGATACGACGGCAACGACTGCTGTGATGACGTAAATGATGTGAAGGAAGGCTTCGGGAGGTGACGCAGCGGATATGTCCCGGATCGGGAAGATGAAAGGCAGCGAGCCCCATGAGAAGGCTCCGGCAATCAGGCCGGTGACAAGGCCGCGACGATCGGGAAACCATTTATTCCCGGTGCTCACGGCGTTGTTGTAGATGAACCCCGAAAAGAAGCTGCCAATGCTCCAAAGGATGAGAACAAACGCATAATTCGGCCCGAGCGCGATGGCCAAGATCCCCAATGCCGCGAATAATCCGCTGACTGCGGTGGTCCATCGCGGACCGTATTTGTCGCGCAACACGCCGCCGGGGAGCATGCCAATGGACTGACACAGGATAAACAGCGTGAACATCAGCGCGACCTGCTCATGCGACCAGCCGTAGATTTTGGCAAGATGAGCGGACATCGAGCTCCAGGCGTATTCAAATGGGCTGATTATGAACATCGCGCTGAATGCAGCCGCCATCACAACATAACGGCTATATCCCAATATCTGCCGATCCGTTTGGCGCGAAGAATCTGTGACGTTCAAGCTTTGCGACATCTAACGTTTCGTCCTTTAACTCGTTAACGGCACTTTTCGTGCTCTGTTATCTGAACTGTGAACCTTCTCGTCATGGTTGGTTCTTGTTGCTGCTTTTTTCCGCTTAGCGTGAATTGCTCCAAGAACGGCTTCGGGCGTGGCTGGGAGTGAAGTTATGCGCACGCCTACAGCGTCGTAGATCGCATTCATGATTGCCGGGATGGTCGGTACCATCGCCGGTTCGCCGATCCCTTTGACGCCCAGAGGTCCGATCGGGTCCGGATCCTCCAAAATCACCGAATTCACCTGCGGCACATCGAGGGCGGTCGGCAGGATATACTTGGCAAAGCCCGGCGTCGTGGTGCGGCCGTTCTCAAGGCGATAATCTTCCATCAGCCCCTGACCGAGCGCTTGAACGATGCCGCCTTCGATCTGGCCTTCGACACCGCGCGGATTGACCGCCCGCCCGACATCGTGCACGGCCCAGATGCCAAGCACTTGAACTTCGCCAGTCACCGTGTCGACTTCGACTTCAGCGACCTGACAACCAAACACATAGGCCTGCCACGGCTTGCCGCTGCCATCGACGGGATTGAGGCCGCCGGTCTGCGTACCAAACGAGGCCGCACCCACCGGCACCACGCCACGGCTCTTGCACAGGTGCACGGCCTCGGACATCGACATGCGATGGTTGCTGGCCGCGATGAATACCGATCCGTTCGCGGTCTCGATCGTGGCGGGATCGACATCCCACTTGCTCGCAACAACCTCGATCAGCTTGCTGCGCGCCTGCCGTGCGGCAAGCGCTACCGAATTGCCGATCATGTAGGTCTGGCGCGTTGCTCCCGCATGTGCGGCTTCCGGTGCGCGCGCGGTGTCATTATCGCCGATCGTGACATCCTGGGGACGCACGCCAAGCTCTTCCGCCGCGATCTGCGTCAGCACCGTCAAAATGCCTTCGCCGATCTCGGTGACACCGGTGACGACCTTTGCGGTGCCGCCGTCATCGATCTCCACCCAGGCTGCCGCGCGATCGACCGTCGCAGTGCGCGCGATGCCGTACCAAGATGCGGCGATTCCACGCCCTCGTGCACGCGCCATCACACCGACGGGAGCTCGCGAACTCAGTCGCGTCCCGAGCGTACAAGCCGGTCGCCGCCCTGGACCGCTCATATCGCCACGGGTTTCGCCGCGTGATGTGGGCGCGCCGGCCTCCCAGCCAGACGCCGTTTCAGCGGCTTCCAATGCGCGAAGTAGACTTACGGATTTGAGCGGTTGCCTGGTGTGCGTCAGTGCGCCGTCCCGCATAGCATTGACGCGCCGGATCGTGATTGGGTCGAGGCCAAGCTTTTCCGCGCAGATGTCGAGGTGAGATTCGGTCGCGAACTGGCTCTGCAGCGCGCCAAACGAGCGGAACGCACCTGCCGGCGTATTGTTGGTGTAAACGCCGTAGGTATCCATTTTGAGATTAGGAATGTTATACGGCCCAGCGCCCAAGATGGCCGCCTTACGCATGACCCCCTCTGTCGAGAGTCCGTAGGCGCCGCCATCGCAGACCATT
>DATJTL010000251.1:0-3677 GCA_035503415.1 Xanthobacteraceae bacterium | reverse complement strand
CGACTTGCGTTCTGTTCGGCGACGGTGCCGGCGCGGTGCTGCTTGAACCAAGCCGCCGATACGGAATCATCGATACGCTGATCTCGTCCGACGGCGCGGGCATGCCGCACCTGCATCAAAAGGCCGGTGGTAGCCGAATGCCGCCGACGGCGGAAACCGTCGCCAAGCGCCTTCACTACGTTCATCAGGAAGGCGCCAGCGTCTACAAATTCGCCATTGCGAGGATGGCCGACGTCGTCACCGCGCTCATGAAACGCAACAGGCTATTGAGCGAGGATGTCGATTGGCTGGTGCCGCATCAGGCCAACAAGCGCATTATCGAGTCGACCGCCGAGCGAATGAAACTCCCGGCGGAACGAGTGATGATCACGATCGATAAATATGGCAACACCACCAATGCGACCATCCCACTGTGTCTGTGGGATTACGAGCGCAAGCTCAAAGCCGGCGACCGCGTCGTGTTCGCGGCCTTCGGCGGCGGCTTTACCTGGGCGGGCGTTTATCTGACCTGGGCGTACAGTACAAAGCGCGCATAGGACGCTGCCGGCGCGGGGCCGCGTCCGCCGCTCGCGATCCCTTTGTCCGGCTATTTCCGCCGCGAGATCGGCTGATAATCGCGCTTGGGCGCTCCGGTATAGAGCTGGCGCGGCCGGCCGAGTTTCTGCTGCGGATCCTCGATCATTTCCTTCCACTGCGCGATCCAGCCGACGGTACGGGCCAACGCGAACAGCACCGTGAACATGGCCGTCGGGAAGCCCATCGCACGCAGCGTAATTCCCGAATAAAAGTCGACGTTGGGATAGAGCTTCTTCTGGATGAAATAATCGTCGTGCAGCGCGATCTTCTCGAGCTCCATGGCGACGTCGAGCAGCGGGTCCTTGCGGCCCAATTCGTTGAGCACCTCGTAGCAGGTCCGCTGCATGATCTTGGCGCGCGGATCGTAGTTCTTGTAGACGCGATGGCCGAATCCCATCAGGCGGAATGAGTCGCTCGGATCCTTGGAGCGCTTGATGTATTCGGGGATGCGGTCGACGGAGCCGATCTCGCCGAGCATTTTCAGCGCCGCCTCGTTGGCGCCGCCATGCGCGGGACCCCACAGGCAGGCAATGCCGGCGGCGATGCAGGCAAACGGATTGGCGCCGGTCGAGCCGGCAAGCCGCACCGTCGACGTCGAGGCGTTCTGCTCATGATCGGCGTGCAGGATGAAAATGCGATCCATCGCGCGCGCGAGCACCGGATTGGCCTTGTAGTCCTCGCACGGCACCGCAAAGCACATGCGCAGGAAATTCGAGGCGTAATCGAGCTTGTTGTCCGGATACATGAACGGCTGGCCGATCGAGTATTTGTAGGCCATCGCCGCCAGCGTGGGCATTTTGGCGATCATGCGGATGGAAGCGATCATCCGCTGGGTGGGATCGGTGATGTCGGTTGAATCGTGATAAAACGCCGAGAGTGCGCCGACGCTCGCGACCATGACGGCCATCGGATGCGCATCGCGGCGGAAGCCCTGGAAGAAGCGGCTCATCTGCTCGTGGATCATCGTGTGATGAACCACACGGTCATCAAAGTCGACCTTCTGCGACGCGGTCGGCAGTTCCCCGTAGAGCAGCAGATAGCAGGTCTCCAGGAAGTCGCCGTGTTCGGCCAAATCCTCGATCGGAAAACCGCGATAGAGCAGTACGCCCTCATCGCCGTCGATATAGGTGATTTTGGATTCGCATGACCCGGTTGAGGTGAAGCCCGGGTCGTAGGTGAAGATACCGGCCTCGGCGTAGAGCTTGCTGACATCCATCACTTCCGGCCCGATGGTGCCGTCATAGATGGGGAACGAGTAGGTCTTGTCGCCAAGACTGAGCTTGCCGGTCTTGATGTTGGCGCCGGTTTTCGCGTCCATGATCTTGTCCTCGATGCGGGCAGCGGGAGCGGAACGCTGCGCAGGCAAATTCGGTAAGCGGTTGGGTGCCCTGATTTTGACCCTGCCTACTGGCGTAGCCTAAGCCAGTGTGCACTGCAAGATATAGGCATGCTGCAGGAATGCCGCACGAATACGCGGCAACAGGGCGCGGTCCGATCAATCGCGGTGCGCCGCGGTGCCCTCCAGCATTGCCTGATCGGCAATGCGGCCGAGGCTTTCCGTTTTGCCGAGCACGGCCAGCACTTCGAATATGCCGGGCGAGGTGGTGCGTCCGGTCAGCGCCGCCCGCAGTGGCTGGGCGACGGCGCCGAGCTTTAGGCCCTGGCGCTCGGCAAAATTGCGCACCGCTTGTTCGGTTGCTTCGGCGGTCCATGGTTCGACGGCGTCAAGCTCACGCCCCACGTCCTGCAGCAACGCTCGCGCCGGCGCGGTCAGCAGCGCGGCCGCCTTGTCATCCAGCGGGATCGGACGGTCAGCGAAAAGAAATTGCGCGCCATCAATAAGATCGACGAGAGTCTTGGCTCGCTCCTTCAAGCTTGACATGGCCGCAAGGAGCTGCCCCCGCAGGCTTGGCGTGAGCTTTGCGGCGATGGTTGCGCCGTTGGCAAGGTGAGGCAGCAATTGCTCGATGGCTGTAGCCAAATCGGCATCCGCGCTCTGGCGGATGTAATGGCCGTTAAGACTTTCCAGCTTGGCGAAATCGAACCGGGCGGGGGCGCGGCCGATCTGCGGCAAGTCGAATTTTTCGATCATCTCTTGGGTGGAGAATATCTCCTGATCGCCATGGCTCCAGCCGAGCCGCACCAGGTAGTTGCGCAGCGCCAACGGCAGATAGCCCATGGCCCGATAGGCGTCGACGCCGAGCGCACCGTGGCGCTTGGACAGCTTCGAGCCGTCCGGCCCGTGGATGAGCGGGATGTGCGCCATGACCGGGACTGGCCAACCGAGGCCGTCATAGATCTGCTTCTGGCGCGCGGCGTTGGTGAGATGATCGTCGCCGCGGATGATGTGGGTGACGCCCATGTCGTGGTCGTCGACTACGACGGCGAGCATGTAGGTCGGCGTGCCGTCGGAACGCAGCAGCACGAGGTCGTCGAGGTTTTCGTTCTGCCAGACCACGCGGCCCTGCACCTGGTCGTCGATCACGGACTCGCCGGTGAGCGGCGCCTTGAGCCGGATCGCGGGCTTCACGCCAGGTGGCGCCTCGGCCGGATCGCGGTCGCGCCAGCGGCCGTCATAGAGCTTGGAACGGCCCTCGCGCCGCGCCGCCTCGCGCATTTCCGCGAGCTCTTCGGGGCTGGCGTAGCAGCGATAGGCGTGCCCGGCCGCGAGCAGCTGCTCGGCCACTTCGCGATGGCGCGCCGCGCGGGCGAATTGAAAGATGGCGTCACCGTCCCATGTGATGCCAAGCCACGACAGGCCGTCGAGAATGGCGTCGATCGCGGCCTGGGTGGAGCGCTCGCGATCGGTGTCCTCGATCCGCAGCAGCATCTTGCCGCCGCGGCCCCGCGCATAGAGCCAGTTGAACAAAGCCGTGCGCGCGCCACCGATGTGCAAAAAGCCGGTGGGCGAGGGGGCGAAGCGGGTGACGACCGTCATGACTGTTCAGGTTACTCGCGAATGCGCGCCCGTGTAGCACAGATGGCCCTTAAGGAAAGCCGAACGGCTTGACCGGGCGGGCCAATTTGTCCAATCCGGCGGCGCGAGCTACGCCTTGGAATCGACGCGCGGGCCGCTTATTTGGGCCGCACCTACGGAAACG
>DATJTL010000250.1:0-4590 GCA_035503415.1 Xanthobacteraceae bacterium | reverse complement strand
TAGAGCGCTTTGTGCTCAAAGAATACGACGGGATCAGGATCGCGTACCGCCGCGGCCATGAGTCCGATCACATCGCGCGGCGTCGAGGGAGCTACGATTTTCAGGCCGGGAATCATCATGCACCAGTTCTCCACGCTCTGGCTGTGCTGCGCGCCGAAGCGCGAGCCGGCGCCGTTGCCGGTGCGGATGACCAGTGGGCACTTGAGCTGGCCGTTCGACATGTAGCGGCTCTTGGGAAACTCGTTGGCTATATAGTCGAAGCAGACGGCGAGAAAATCCGAGAACATGATTTCCGCGATCGGCTTTAATCCGGTCATCGCCGCGCCCATGGCGGCGCCGAGGATCGCCTGCTCGGAGATCGGCGTGTCGCGCACGCGCAGCGGGCCGAACTGCTCGAACAGGCCAACCGTCGCCTTGAACACGCCGCCGGCCTTGCCCACGTCCTCGCCGAGGAACACCACGTCGGGATCGCGCCTCATCTCCTGCGCGATGCCGCGCGCCACCGCGTCGCGATAGGTCAGTTCCGCCATGCAAACCCTCCGTCCGCGTAGGCATCGGTGGTGAGAATATCGAGCGGCGGCATCGGCGCTGCCTTGCATGTCTCGGTCGCCTCGTCGACGCGCCGGCGCACGTCGGCATCGATCTCGGCGATGACGTTGTCGGCGACGCCGAAAGCCTTGAGCCGCTCGCGATAGAGCTTGATCGGATCGTGCTCTTTCCACTTTTCAAGTTCGCCTTCGGGCCGGTATTTGGCCGGGTCGGCGCGCGAATGGCCGCTGTGGCGATAGGTCATGCACTCGATCAGCGACGGGCCGCCGCCCTCGCGCGCCTTGGCATAGGCCGCAAGCGCGGCGCGATAGACCGCGTCGGCGTCATTGCCGTCGACGACGATGCGAGGCAGCCCGTACGACGCCGCGCGGTCGGCGGCCGGGTGCGTCACCGCGGTCACCTCGCCGATCGGCGTATATTCCATGTAGAGATTGTTCTCGCAGACGAAGATCACCGGCAGCTTCCACACCGCGGCGAAGTTGAGCGCCTCGTGGAAGGCGCCGATATTGGTGGTGCCGTCGCCGAAGAAACAGACCGAGACGTCCTTCTGGCCTTTGTATTGCGCGCGCCAAGCGGCGCCGCAGGCGATCGGCAGATGCGCGCCGATGATGGCGTAGGAGCCCATCACGCCGTGATCCACCGAAGTCAGATGCATTGAGCCGCCCTTGCCGCGCATGAGGCCGTTGTCGCGTTGCATCAATTCGCCCAGCACCTGTTCGATTGGTACGCCGCGGGCGAGCGTGTGAGCATGGCCGCGATAGGTGCAGAACGACAGATCGCCGGGCTTCATCGCGGCGGCGAAGCCGGCGGCGACCGCCTCCTGACCGAGCGAAAGGTGGCTCGTGCCTTTGACCAGGTTTTGCAAAAACAAGTCGAACGCGCGCTGCTCGGCTTCGCGAATTTCGACCTGTAGGCGATACAGGCGAAGCCGCGTTTCCTCGCCGATATCGTCATTGACGGTCGGCATCGGGGCGAGCGCACGGTCTTCGGCCTTAGCCATAAGAATCCTCGTGGAAGTGGGGAAATCCGCCTTGGGCGGGTGCAACTTAGCGCCAGTTGCGAAGCCGAAGCAACGCCATCTCGCGGGTGGCAAACCCGCTCGAAATGGCCGGGCGCAGCCTGGCGCCAAACGGCGTAAGCTTGCACAGAAGACGGCAAGTTCCTAATTGACGCGGGCGATATGCGGGAGGCTGCGATGGCGCAGGATGTCGGTCAACCCAACGTCAACCGTTTCTTCGGCGGACCGCCGCTCGCGGTGGTCGGCCGGCTGGTCCTGCTGTCGATCCTGGTCGGCGTCATCCTCGCCGCGATCGGGCTCGATCCGTGGAATATCATCGATTCCGTACGCCGTTTGGTCACCCATATCTGGAATATGGGCTTCGACGCCGTGCGCTGGCTGTGGCGCTATTTCGTGCTCGGCGCGGTGATTGTCGTGCCGATCTGGGTGATCGTGCGCCTAGCCAAGGCGCCGCACGGGCGTTAGAGCGCGTCCCCATTCAGCCGAAACGGGACGTGCTCTAATTTCCTGCGTTGGCGCCTGTCCTGTTCGGAAATCCGGTATCCACTTTTCCCGGACATGCGTCTTTCCCGGACATGCGTCCGAGCGCCTGCGCCGCGCCGTCACGTCAATCTTCGACCGGACGCGGCCCGGAGGACGTTGAATCGCCATCATCCGGCATGCCTTGGTCGCGCGGCCCGCGATGGCGGCGGCGGCGGCGGTGCAGCGGAAAACGATCAGCGGAGCCGCCGTCATAGCCGTTGCCGTTGGTACCGTTCGGGGCTTGACCCTGCTGCGGCGCGGCCTGATGGGCCGGCTGGCCGCCGCCGGTAATGAACGACGGCAGCCGGTCAACATCTGCATCGCTGGTCGGCGGCTGCATCTGCTGCGGGCGCGGCTGGAAATGCTGCGGCTGCGGCTGGGGCTGCGGTTGCTGCTGTTCGCGCGGATAGAACGGTTGCGGCTCACGCGGCGCAAACGGCTCGCCGCCCATCGACGGCTGCTCATCCTCGCCGTCATCGAATGCGTCGTCGGGCATGTTGCCGCGCGTCTCGCCCTGTTGCTGCTGATAATAGGGCTGGCTCTGGCGGAACTGTTCTTGGGCTGCCGCGATCAGGCGGAAATAATGCTCGGCGTGCTGATAGTAATTCTCGGCGGCGACGGGATCACCCGAGCTTTGCGCGTCGCGAGCAAGCTGCAGGTATTTCTCGGCAACGTGGGACGCCGTTCCCCGAATTTTCACGTCCGGTCCATTGGACTCGTACATGCGCGATAATGGATTCTGGTGATGATGACCGCCGCCACCCTTGCGGTTGCGGCCTCGCATGCGCTTGTTGTTTTGACCGTTTCTCATGATTTGCTTTTCTGCCAACCCCCGTTATTTGCGGCGGCGCGGACGCCGCCGTTTCTCAGTCGACGCTTCAGTTGCAGTTAACACCCTAGCTCTCGTGACATTGCGCGACGGCTCGATGGCGCAAATATGTTGTTGTCTTTATCGGCATCAGCCACTGCGCTCGCTTACAATCGCTCGGGCCCACCCGTTTGCGGGCCACGACTCCACCTCCGCTCGCCTGCGATCCGCCGCGACGTCCCGCGTCCTCGTCATGCGCGCGAATCCACACCGAATGCGCGCCTTACCGATGAACCATCTCGGTCTGAACTCAATCTGAATCTGGCGATCCCGTCTGTCGTCCGATCCGGCTTTCGCTATCGAGCTATCTGCCTGGTCTGCGCCGTCAACCTCTCGGGAGCCATGCTCCGGGTGTCTTAGGCGGCGCGGCGGCCCTCGTCCCGGGCCGATTCCGTGCCCGCAAGCTAGTCGCTTCCGGGCGACATTCCAAGACCTTTTTTGGCCGGCGCGCTTTTTTGCCGGGGGCCAATGCTCCACGCTCATGCCCTATTTTGGGCGGTCAGCGCGCGGGGCACGCCATTTAGATCGGTACGCGGAGGCAACACCGCAAGCCCGGTTGCAGCAAAGAGTGCGGCGACGGCCTCGGCTTGGCCGGCGCCCAATTCGACGACCACGGCACCGTTCGGCGCGAGCAGGGGCGCAGCCATTGCCGCAATCGCCCGATAAAAATCGAGCCCGTCGCGGCCGCCGTCGAGCGCGCGAGGCGGATCGAAATCGCGCACTTCCGGAGCAAGCGCTGCGATGTCGGCAGACGCGATGTATGGCGGATTGGAAACGATGAGGTCGAAGTTTCCGCGCAAGGCCGCAGCCAGATCGCACGCGACAAATTGCGCATGTGGAAAGTTCAGACGCCTTGCATTCGCGCGGGCCAGCGACAGCGCCGGGACGCTGGTATCGGTGCCGACGCCGAATGCGTTCGGCAATTCGGCAAGAAGCGCCAGCAAGATCGCTCCGGAACCGGTGCCGAGGTCGGCGACGCGCAGCGGCCGCGATCGCCGGCCGAGCGCATCAATGGCGGCAAGCGCCGCTTCGACGACGGTCTCGGTCTCCGGCCTCGGCACCAGCGTCGCCGCGTCGATGCGAAGCGGCAGGCTCCAGAATTCCTTCCATCCGATGATGCGGGCAACCGGTTCGCGCGCCAGCCGCCGCTGCGCCATCTCGGCGATCGCCTTCGCTTCGTCACCGCTGAGGATGCGCGAAGGCGCCGCCGCCAGCTCCGCATGACCGACGCCGAGAGCGTGACCGATCAGGACGCGGGCGTCGAGCTCCGGCGTATCGAGACCGGCGGCACGAAATTGCGTTGCCAACGCGCGTCGCGTTTCGGCAATGGTGAGCGCGACAACGCCATCGTGTCGCGCGGAGCCAGCCTCTGAGACGCCCGCGATCACGAGCCGGCGTCCTCGGCGGCGAGCAGTTCCGCCTGATGTTCGGCGACCAGCGCATCGATGATTTCACCCAACGCCTCGCCCTCCATGATCTGCGGCAGCTTGTAGAGGGTCAGATTGATGCGATGGTCGGACACCCGGCCTTGCGGAAAATTATAAGTGCGGATGCGTTCGGAACGATCGCCGGTGCCGACCTGACCACGGCGCTCGGCGGCGCGCGCGGCGTCCTGCTTTTGCCGCTCCAGATC
>DATJTL010000249.1:0-2108 GCA_035503415.1 Xanthobacteraceae bacterium | reverse complement strand
GCGGGTTTGCCACCCGCGAGATGGCGTTGCTTCGGCTTCGCAACTGGCGCTAAGTTGCACCCGCCCAAGGCGGATTTCCCCACTTCCACGAGGATTCTTATGGCTAAGGCCGAAGACCGTGCGCTCGCCCCGATGCCGACGGTCAATGACGATATCGGCGAGGAAACGCGGCTTCGCCTGTATCGCCTGCAGGTCGAAATTCGCGAAGCCGAGCAGCGCGCGTTCGACTTGTTTTTGCAAAACCTGGTCAAAGGCACGAGCCACCTTTCGCTCGGCCAGGAGGCGGTCGCCGCCGGCTTCGCCGCCGCGATGAAGCCTGGCGATCTGTCGTTCTGCACCTATCGCGGCCATGCTCACACGCTCGCCCGCGGCGTACCGATCGAGCAGGTGCTGGGCGAATTGATGCAACGTGACAACGGCCTCATGCGCGGCAAGGGCGGCTCAATGCATCTGACTTCGGTGGATCACGGCGTGATGGGCTCCTACGCCATCATCGGCGCGCATCTGCCGATCGCCTGCGGCGCCGCCTGGCGCGCGCAATACAAGGGCGCGAAAGACGTCTCGGTCTGTTTCTTCGGCGACGGCACCACCAATATCGGCGCGTTCCACGAGGCGCTCAACTTCGCCGCGGTGTGGAAGCTGCCGGTGATCTTCGTCTGCGAGAACAATCTCTACATGGAATACACGCCGATCGGCGACGTCACCGCGGTGACGCATCCGGCCGCCGACCGCGCCGCGGCATACGGCCTGCCGCGCATTGTCGTCGACGGCAATGACGCCGACGCGGTCTATCGCGCCGCGCTTGCGGCCTACGCCAAGGCGCGCGACGGCGGCGGCCCCTCGCTGATCGAGTGCATGACCTATCGCCACAGCGGCCATTCGCGCGCCGACCCGGCCAAATACCGACCGGAAGGCGAACTGGAAAAGTGGAAAGAGCACGATCCGATCAAGCTCTATCGCGAGCGGCTCAAGGCTTTCGGCGTCGCCGAGAATGTCGTCGCCGCGATCGACGCCGACGTGCGGCGCCGCGTCGACGAGGCGACCGAGAAATGCAAGGCGGCGCCGATGCCGCCGCTCGATATTCTCACCACCGACGTTTACGCCGACGGAGGTTTCGCATGGCGGAACTGACTTATCGCGACGCCGTAGCACGCGGCATCGCCCAGGAAATGACGCGCGATCCCGACGTCGTGTTCCTCGGCGAGGACGTGGCCAAGGCCGGCGGCGTGTTCAAGGCGACCGTCGGCCTCTACGAGCAGTTCGGCCCGTTGCGCGTGCGCGACACGCCGATCTCCGAACAGGCGATCCTTGGCGCCGCCATGGGCGCGGCGATGACCGGATTAAAGCCGATCGCCGAAATCATGTTCTCGGACTTTTTCGCCGTCTGCTTCGACCATATCGCCAACGAGATCGCCAAAAGCCGCTACATGTCGAACGGCCAGCTCAAATGCCCGCTGGTCATTCGCACCGGCAATGGCGCGGGCTCGCGCTTCGGCGCGCAGCATAGCCAGAGCGTCGAGAACTGGTGCATGATGATTCCCGGCCTCAAGGTCGTGGCGCCGTCAAGCCCGCGCGACGTGATCGGACTTTTGGCGGCCGCGGTGCGCGATCCCGATCCGGTGATCTTCTTCGAACACAAGTCGCTCTACCCGACCAAGGGCGAAGTGCCCGACGGCGAGATCGTCGATACGCTGGGCACCGCAAGCATCGTGCGGCCGGGCAAGGACGCCACCATCGTGGCGCTGGCGCTGATGGTCCCGCGCGCGCTTGCCGCCGCGGAAAAACTTAAGAGCGAACACGGCATCGACTGCGAAGTGGCCGACGTGCGCTCGCTGGTGCCGCTCGATACGCGGACGATTCTCGGCTCGGTCGCGCGCACGCATCGCCTATTCACCGTGGAGGAAAATCCGCGGCTGTGCGGCTGGGGCGCCGAGATCGTCTCCATCGTCGCCGACGAAGCCTTTTACGATCTCGACGGCCCGCCGGTGCGCATCACCACGCCGCACATTCCGCTGCCCGCCGCCGACATTCTGGAAGACATTGCGCTGCCGACGGTGGATCGGATTGTGGAGCGGGTGAGAAAGTCATTGCAGAGCTGAAAGTAGTGT
>DATJTL010000248.1:0-4779 GCA_035503415.1 Xanthobacteraceae bacterium | reverse complement strand
AGGGGGAGGGGAAAAACTACGCCGGCAGCGCCTTATGGCTGCCGTCGCACATCGGCTGGTGTTGGGAGCGCTTGCAGGCGCAGAACCAAACCTCCTCGTTCGAGGTGGCCTTCCATTCCTGCGGCCGGAATTCGGTGCCCTTGTGCGAGCCGTCGCAGAACGGCTGGGTCTTGGAGCGGCCGCACGCGCACCACCAATAGCTCTCGCCGGCGACGACGTTGATGGGTAGCGGCCGCCGGCCGCCGATCTCGGGTTCACTCATGCGCTTTTCCCTCCGCCTGCCGTTGCCAGCCACGCCTCGCCGCAGGCCTTGGCGAGTTCGCGCACTCGTAAAATGTAGCTTTGCCGCTCGGTCACGGAAATCACGCCGCGCGCGTCGAGCAGATTGAACACGTGGCTCGCCTTGATGCACTGATCGTAGGCCGGCAACGCCATCAGGTGACGGCCGCTATTACTGGCGCGGTCCCCCTGCCAGCCGGCTTCGAGGTATTTTCTGCAGGCAGCTTCCGCCATGCGGAACTGCTCGAACAGCATGTCGGTGTCGGCATATTCGAAATTGTGCCGCGAATATTCCTGCTCCGCCTGCAGGAACACGTCGCCGTAGCTGACTTTCGCCTCGCCGTCGCGGCCGTTGAAATTAAGGTCGAAGACGTTCTCGACGCCCTGCACATACATGGCGAGCCGTTCGAGACCGTAGGTGAGTTCGCCGGCCACCGGCGCACATTCGAAGCCGGCGACCTGCTGGAAATAGGTGAACTGCGAGACTTCCATGCCGTCGCACCAGCACTCCCAGCCGAGCCCCCAGGCGCCCAGCGTCGGGCTCTCCCAATCGTCCTCAACGAAACGGATGTCGTGGCGCTTCGGATCGATGCCGATCGTGTAGAGCGATTTCAGATATAGGTCCTGCAGATCGTCCGGCGACGGCTTAAGGATCACCTGCAGCTGATAGTAATGCTGCAGACGGTTGGGGTTCTCGCCATAACGGCCGTCCTTCGGCCGGCGCGACGGCTGTACGTAGGCGGCATTCCAGGGCTTGGGACCGAGCGCACGCAGCGTCGTCGCCGGGTGGAAGGTGCCGGCGCCCACCTCCATGTCGTAGGGCTGCAAAATGACGCAGCCCCAATCCGCCCAGTAGCGCTGCAACGCCAGAATCAGCCCCTGGAACGAGCGTTGCGGGCGCATATACGGCGGCAAATCGGCGGCAGCAGCTTCACTCATGGCACGTTGTTGGTGGAACGGCCCAAGAAGGTCAAGTGACCGGCTGTGAGGTTTTCACCGATCGAGAATCGGGGCTTGATGGATGCTTCCGGATCGCTGATACCTGTCGCACAACAATACATGGCGCACACCATCTGGCACACACCACTTGGCGCCTAATACGGGAGGACATTGTGCACACCCTACGCGCCCTTTTGACCGGCATCGCCACGCTGTCGCTCGCGCTTGCGCTCACACCCCATTTCGCCAAGGCGCAAGAGTCCAAAGCACAAGACTTTCCGGCGCGGCCGGTGCGCATTGTCGTCGCGTTTCCGCCGGGCGGCCCGACCGACTTCGTCGGCCGCCTGGTTGCCGACAAAATGTCGAGCCTGCTCGGACAGCGGGTCTATATCGACAACAAGCCCGGCGCCAACGGCACGCTCGGCGGCGGCGACGTCGCCAAATCCGATCCCGACGGCTATTCGCTGTTTCTCACGACCTCGGGCGCGGTGACGGTGTCGCCGCACATCATGCCGAACATGCCGTTCGACACGTTCCGCGACTTTGCGCCGGTCGCGCTGGTGACGACGGTGAACGAGGTGCTGGTGGTGTCGCCGAAACTCGGCGTCAAGAACGTCAAGGAGTTGGTGGCGCTGGCCAAGAAGAAGCCCGGCGCCATCACCTTCGCGTCGACCGGCGTCGGCTCGCCGCCGCATCTTGCTCAGTTACTGCTTGATGCCGCCGCCGGCGTGAAATTCCTGCATGTCCCCTACCGCGGAGCCGCGCCGGCGCTCACTGACCTGCTCGGCGGTCAGGTGCAGGTGGTCGCGCTCGACATTCCGGTGGTGATCTCGCAGATCCAGGCCGGCACTCTGGTGCCGATCGGCATCGCCGGCGACAAGCGCGATGCCGTGCTGCCCGACGTGCCTACGCTTGCCGAGCAAGGCTACCCCAATACCAACGCCGCAAATTGGTATGCGCTGTTGGCGCCGGCCAAGACGCCGTCCGCCGTGATCGCCAAGCTCAACAAGGCAGTCAATGAGGCGCTCGCCGACCCTGCTTTGCATGACAAGCTGGTCAAGACCGGCGCCACGCCCGCCGGCGGCACGCCGGAAGCGCTCGGCACCTTCATGAAATCCCAGTACGACAGGTGGGGGCACGTGATCGCGGCGAACGGGATCAAGGCGGAATAGCCGGTTCGGCGGCACGGCCCGAAATTCCGGCGCGCCGGGACCCACGAGCGCGATTTGGATTGTGTGGAACGACTAACCCGGCCGGTACTCGCCGGTTCGCGGATCGCGCCTCAACGTCGGCAGCGCGTTGCGGTCCACCGGCTCGACGGACGCCTTGGCGCGGATGTCGTCGAGCTCATGGTTCACGCGATGCGATTCCCTCATGCACCAGCGCACCAACGCCGCCGTCCCCATCAGAGCGAGTGTCACTGCCAGTACGGGTGGCATGATCGAACTCCCTGTCACAAACCGTAACGCGCCCACAGGGCGCGGGCTTCGAGCGCCGAAATCACGTCCTCGGCGAGCCCCGCTTGCATCGACGCACCGTGGCCGATCGCCGCTCCGGCCAGACCGCCCACACCGGGCAGCCGCCGCCCCAGCCAACCACGTTCGGCGCTGACCAGGGGTGTAACCACCTTGTCGCCAAAACGTTGCCGCAGCACGCCACGTAAGTCGCCGATAGAGTCGACAAGACCGAGTTCCAGCGCTCGCTGTCCTGCCCAATATTCGCCGGAGAATAGGTCATTTTCGGGACCCGCAAGCTTGGCGCCCCGCCGCGCCTTCACCAGCGCGATGAAACTGTCGTGGATTTCCCGCTGCAGCTTCTTCAACCGCTCAACGTCGTCCGGATTTTCCGGCAGGAACGGATCGAGCGTCGCCTTGTGCTCACCCGACGTATAGAGCCGCCGCTCAATGCCGAGCTTGGCGATCGCCTTATCGAAGCCAAACGAGCCGCCAACCACCCCGATCGAGCCGACGATCGAATGGGGGTCGGCGACGATCTCGTCGGCGGCACACGCGATCATGTAACCGCCCGAAGCCGCGGCATCTTCCACGAAGGCGATGACGGGACGGTTTTTCTCCTCCGCCAATTCGCGGATGCGGCGGAAGATAAGGTGCGATTGCACTGGCGATCCGCCCGGCGAGTTGACCGCAATCGCGACCGCTGCCGCGTTGCGCGCGGCGAAGGCGCGGTCAAGCGCACGCGCTATGCCGGCAAGCGTCAGGCCTGGCCGCAGCGGCGTGGAAAAGCCGATGACCCCGGTCAGCCGCACGACGGGAACGACCGGCAGATCGGAGCGAAAGCGCCGCGGCACGAGCCGCCGCAGCGGCGCCACAGCCCGCAAGCACACGTCGCGAATGTGCGCGCCGGAAGAGGGCTCGCTCATGAGGCCCACATAGGATTTGCGCGAGAGCGCCACAAGTAACGAATTCTTAATGTTCTGGAACGTTTTTTGCCTACATCTGCTTGTAGAGCGAACGTCAGCAGGCGGATTGGGACCGGGGCATCGACAGGTAAATCAGCCATGAAACTATTCATGCTCTTGATGCTGATGAGTGTTTTCGTCTGGTATTCGTATCCACTGCCGCATCGGCAGGCACAGCAGCGTAGCCAAGCGCGGCGCGATTCGTATCGTTTTGATGCCTAACAGTTAGGCGGCAGTTGTCTGTTTCAGTCAGGCGTCGGCCAGCCTCAACGGCGCGGCGCCACGCAGCACTGCGTCCGCTTCGGCGGTCGGCTGACCCTGCGAATCAGATAGCAACAATCCGGGCAGGATGACGAGCGGTGCGCGGCTTGCCTTGACGGCGCGCAGCAGAATGCGAATCGCCGGCGTTCGTGGCTTTCCATAGATCGGCAACAACGACACTGCGCCGTACCCGGCCGCCAACGCGGCGAGCACTCCGGCAGCGCCG
This sequence comes from Xanthobacteraceae bacterium, assembly GCA_035503415.1. GTDB lineage: Bacteria > Pseudomonadota > Alphaproteobacteria > Rhizobiales > Xanthobacteraceae > BOG-931. Next base: position 655 of record DATJTL010000248.1, on the reverse strand, counting down.
TCCGCGCGCCAGATCAGCGTGAGCGTGCCGGAAGGCCGAAGCAGCCGCGATGCCGTGCGCACCCATCCGCTCAGCGTATCCTGCGCAAAGTTGTGCGCCCGGCGCCGGCTCGCATCCGGCGAGGGATTGGCCGGAGCGTTGAACGGTGGGTTCATCAGGACGTGATGAGCCGATCCGGCAAGAAGGCCGGCGGCAGAGAAGGCTGCGGCGGACGCCGTCACATCGAGGCAGATCGATCGCGCCAAGGAGGCAAGGCCATTGCGCTCGGCATTGCCGCAGGCGAGTTCCGCAAGCGCAGGGTCGATCTCGACCAGCGTGACGCTAACGCCCTCGATGCGCCGCGCCAGCGCAAGCCCTGCCGCGCCGACGCCGGCGCCGAGATCGACCGCATGGTCGCCGGCCTGCGCTGAAGTCGCAGCCGCCAGCAGAATGGCATCGTGGCCGACACGATGGCCGGACAGCGGCTGGCGCAAAATCAGCCTTCCGCCGAGCACGGCGTCGTCGCTGGTGGCGCCGCTTTCAGCGGCCATCGAGGCGAAGCTCGTTGGCGAAGCCCGCATCCACGAGCAGCCGCCGCGCCGCCTCCCATTCGTCCTCATCGACCAGAATGCGTCGCGGGAAAATACCGATCGAGCCTTCCAGCACGCTCATGTTC
>DATJTL010000247.1:0-7693 GCA_035503415.1 Xanthobacteraceae bacterium | reverse complement strand
TCTCGTGTTTTCCGTTGCTCGCCCCTCAAACTTGCACCGCGGACACCAAATGGGTCGCCGATATTGCGCTGCGCGCAGGTCTAATCTGGGGACCGGCATTGTTTTATGTCAAAGGCGGCGCTGCCTGGGAGAAGAGTACGTGGACGGACATAGCTCTCGCTGGCGCGCCGGCGATCGCTTTGCCCGGCGTATTATTCACTGCGAATGACACGAGGGACGGCTGGGTTGTCGGCGCCGGCTTTGAATACCTGTTCCTGCCGAATTGGTCGGCAAGGATCGAGTATGATTATTACGGGTTCCCCAATGAATCCATTGGCTTTTATGGCCCCCCAGGTGACTTCTTCACCGAGGTCATCAAGGAAAACTTCCAGACTGTCACCGTGGGAATCAACTACCACTTCAATTGGCTGGCCGCGCCGCCCGTGCAGACCCGTTACTAAGGTAAGTGAGGGCAATCGAGCGGCGTAACCCGCCGCTCGATCATCAAAAGGTCACCCGCCCGAATCAGTCGACGATCTGGATGCAGTTCAGCCTACCGCCGCCAGCGCCGCCTCATAGGCGGCGTTGATGCGTTTGGTCTCCGCCTCGGCGAATTTCCTGATGGCGGGCGACAGGCTCTGGACCATGTCGGGATGAGTTTGCTTTATCAGCGTCTTGTAGGCATCCCTCACCTGCTCGACCGTGGCCGATGGTGATACGCCGAGCATGGTGAACCACTCGTCGGCGCCGTCTTCGGCAAGAACCGGTCCCGCCGACGCGCTCGCAGCCGCAGCAGCGTTTGTCTGCTCAATCGCCTGATCCGGAGCGGCGCGCGCCAGCTCCTTGAGCACACAAAATTCCAATCCGAATTGGGAACGCAGCGTGGACAAGCGCACCACATAGAACAGGGGAATCGCCAGCGTCGCCAGACAGGCACCAACGGCGTTCGCCTGGAACAGGCCTTGATCGAGCGGCAACCGGGAGAGTGCGGCAAGCGCATTGCGCGCGCCCGCGGTCAATTCATCCGCCGACGCCGCGTGTTCGGAAAAGCGAAACATGAGAAAGAACAGCGACAGCGCCGCGATGTGAACGACAACCGCGCGGCCCAGCGCAGACCGCAGACTCATGGTGCGCACAAAACCCCGCAAGCGCTTGAGGGGCAACCGGCGCAACCCGACGATTATTGCGCGCAAATGGTGGGCGTGCGCTTCCAAGTCCTCACGCTCTTCGGCGTCCTGCCGGTCGGCCTCCATCTGAGACGAGAAAATGAGCCGCCAGATGTTCGGCCGCCCTGCACGTTCGTCGATCGCTTGCAGCCGGCTGGAGGTTTTGCTGTAGAGCACAAGCGCCCTATCCAACTCGGCAGCCTCGGATTTGCGCAGCGAAAACTCAGGGCGAAGACCCCGCGCCAGCAGTGATTCGAACGCATAGGCGAGCAGCAAGGCCGGCAGCACGTCCCACGAAACCAGCAATGCGGCGTGCACCGCAGCCGGAGAAAAAGCGGCATCGGCGATCCGCTCGATCATGACTCACGCCTCGCCGGCGGTTTCGAACATCGCCGCGTCCAGCGCCTCGCGCGCGGATTTGCCTGCCCACACGACGAATTGCAAAGCCGGATAGTAGCGTTCGCAAGAATCGAGAGCGGCGCCGAGCACGGCCTCACACTGGCGCGCCGACGTGGAGACGCCGCCGGTCAAAAGCAGCGCATGGCGGAACATCACCAGACCGTTCTGATCCCAAACGTCGAAATGCCCGATCCACAACTGCTCGTTTATGCTGCTGATGAGATGCTGCACTTCGGCCAACCGCGACGACGGCACGGTCATCTCGAAGGCGCACGCGATATGCAGGACTCTGATATCCTCCATCCAGCTGAACGAGGCCTGATAGTTGGTTTGTGCACCCGCGATGGCGAGCGTGATTTCGTCGTCTACGGCGCGCGAGAAATCCCACTCATTGCCGATCGCCATATGCTCGACGACCGCGAGCGGGTCATCCAGAGCAGCTCTGGGATTATCGGTCACGGACATGGCGGCTCCCATGGCAGCTCCGTCCGGCCGATATCGAGCGAGTGAATTGAATGGCTGTGAGACCGCCGTCAAAGCGCGATCGCTGATTACTGCAACCACATCGGTGGACGCGCCCGCGCCCAAACCCGGTACAAATCAGCTCACTAGCAGCCGATATTGGGCGCGCCGCTGATTGCCGCAGCGGCCCCAATCCTGCCCCCATGATCATCCCCCGTGCGGGGACCTACGCATTACGCAACACACACACACAGGTTTTGCATTTGCAGGCCCGCAACGACACACTCACCCCTTATGCCGCGCTTGAAAGCTGCACGCGTTTGATTGCGATACGCGGTCCCACGCGGACAGTTAGCAACGTCCAGCGAGATTGGGGCGCGGTTATGATCTTGCTTTGATGTTTTCGAGGCGTACCTGCCTACTCCACATTCGGCAGTTGAAATTTGCGACTGGAGCGTGACTCCCGCACCACCGCACGCTGCACGTGGCCTTGTCGCGGCCGACGGTACCCGCTTAGCCGGGCATGCAATCATAAGATCTTTTACGAGTGACGTTTCGCGGCGCAGGAGAAGAAAAACCTCACGCGCTGAACTTTTGCGCGATCGCCCGCTCCACAAACAATGCGGCTTCGAGTGTCGCCCTGTCGCGGCCGAAGCGGCCGACAATCTGAATGCCGAGCGGCAGCGCGCTGTCATAAAATCCCGGCACGTTCACGCACGGCGCACCCATCAAGGTCCACAGCCGGTTGAACATCGGATCGCCAGTCGAGCTTAAGGTTGCGGGCGCGGCGCCGGGCGCCGAAGGTGTCATAATTACGTCGTACTCGGCCATCGCGTCGGCCAGCAATTGCCGCGCGCGCGACGCAGTGCGCCGCGCGGCGTCATAGTCGTCGGCGGAGATTGCGGCGGCGCGGTCGAGCTGCTGGCGCAATTGTTTGCCGATCATGTCGCGGTGGTGGTCGTACTCGAAGGCGAGCGAGCGGAAGGTCTCGTAATCCTGGATGATGAATTGCGCCTTGTAGGCGTCTTCAAGAAGCGGCGGCAGGGTCAGCTCGGCGACCTGCGCGCCTGCGGCCTGCGCGATGCGCGCAGCGGTTTCCACCGCGTTCTGCATCGCCGCGCTCGCCTGCGGCCACAGATGCGTGCGCACGAGCGCGATGCGCGGCGCCGCCGGCTCGGTGCGGTCGACGCGCAGATCGCGGCCCAGAATTGCGGCCGCGGCAAAAGCCACGTCGGCAACGCCTGAGCCGAACAGACCGGCGGTATCCAGATGCCAGGCGACGTCCTTGACCCCGACCAGCGGGATGAGCCGGTAGGACGGCTTGAAGCCGGCGACGCCGCAGAAGGCAGCCGGGCGGATCACCGAGCCGGCAGTCTGCGTGCCGAACGCGATCGGCACCATGCCGGCGGCGATTGCGGCGGCGGAGCCCGACGACGAGCCGCCGGGCGTATGCCCGAGATCGTGCGGGTTGCGCGTTGCCGACGGCACCATCGAGGCCATCTCAGTGGTCACCGTCTTGCCCAAGACGATGCCGCCAGCGCGCCTGGTGAGCGCGACCGCGGTCGCGTCGGCGCGCGGCCGGTTGCCGGCGTAGATCGGCGAACCGTACGCAGTCGGCAGATCGGCGGTGTCGAAAATATCCTTAAAGGCGACCGGTAGGCCCTGCAGCGGCGTCGACGCAAAGTGCGGTGCCTCCACGTGCCGCCGCGCCGCATCGAGGTCAAGCGCAGCGAAGGCGCCGACCTCCTTTTCGCGCGCAGTGATCGCCTGCGCGCACAGCTCGAGAACCGCGAGCGGCGTCAGCTCGCCAGCTTCGATGCGCCGCACCAGATCGAGCGCCGAAAGCATCGTGCCTTGCCGGGCTTTTATATTTTGCATCTCCCCTCCGCAGCCGGACGATGTGGCCTGAAAAACTCAATCGCTTCAAGAGCCCGCACAGCCGCCGACCGATAAAGGGGCCGGCAGACCAACGGGTCGCCACAAAGCGCCGTCCGATTGCCAAGCTCCGGCTGCCGGGCGGGGGGGCAAATACGGACGGCGCCCCTTTCGGGGAGGGATCGTTGAAGAGTCCTTAACGGAATTGTCCGCATTCTCCGCGGATGACGCGTGGAGTGCGTAAGTACCTCGTCGGCTCCGTCGTCCTCGTCGCGCTGATCGCTGTCGCCGGTTGCAGCCATTATATGCTCGCCGAGCGCGAGCCTTGGCGGCATGACGCGGAGCTCGCGTGCATGAATGCCGGCGTGCCCGAGGAGATCCCCGGCCGGGTGCGCATTTCGGAGATCCAAGGGCCGGGCGCCTGCGGCATCGATTATCCGCTTAAAGTGTCGGAGTTGGGCGAGAGCCGCCCGCTCGGTTACGACGACGAACCGATGCGTCCGCCGGGATCGATTCCGGGCGCGCCGGCGCCGCAGCAGTGGCCGGTGGTCCAATCGCAGTCACTGCCTCCGCCGCCTCAGTACAACCCGCAAGGCACCTCGCAATACGCACCGCCGCCCTACCCGCCGCAGGGTTCGCAACCCTACGGCGCTCAACCCTACAATTCGCCGCGTTACGGGCGGCCGCCGGCCGCGCCCGCGCAAGCCGGCGCGCCGATGTCACTCACGCCACCGGGAGGCGAAGCCTATGGCCAGGGCCGCGCGCCGCATCCTTATTACAACGCGCCGGACGCAGGCTCACCCGCAACAACCGAAGTCGACGTGCCCGACTATCTATACTCGCCGCGGCCGATGATGCCGCCGCCCGGCTCGCAACAAACCGCACCTGCGAACGCGCCGATCCCACCGCTCGGCCCGCCGGCGCCGCCGCCGCCCAACCCCGGGCCGGTCGAACTTGAACCGGCGGCGACGCTCGCCTGTCCGATCGTTTCGGCACTCGACAAGTGGGTCGCCGGCGTGGTGCAGCCGGCCGCGCTGAAATGGTTTCATCAGCCGGTGGTCGAGATCAGACAACTCGGCGGCTATTCCTGCCGCGGCATGGTCAACGGCAATCCGAATGCGCCCATTTCCGAACACGCCTTCGGCAATGCGATCGACATCGCCGAATTCGATCTCGCCGACGGGCATCGGATCACCGTGCAGTACGGCTGGCACGGCACGCCGGAGGAGCAGGGCTTCCTGCACGACGTGCAAGGCGGCGCCTGCACCGATTTCACCACCGTGCTGGCGCCCGGCGCCAACGTCTATCACTACAATCACATCCACGTGGACCTGATGCGGCGGCGGGGACGGCCTTACATCTGCGAACCGACCGCGATCCCAGGCGACATCGTCGCTGCCCGCGCACGGGCGCATTACGCCGCACAGCACTACGGTGTTACCGGCTCGATCAAGCCCAACCACGCGCCGCCGCCCGCGCTCGGTTATTCGAACGACGACGATCATCTGCCCGATGCGGTACCGGGGGATGATTGATTGTTATTTGTGTCATCGTCCGCGCAAACGGACGATCCAGTAATCACAACCGCCTGCTATCCAGCCCAAAGCGTGATGGCCGATCGTTTACTGGATGCTTCGCATTCGCTGAGCATGACAGTGACGGTTCAACTATGCGGCATGCGCAGCACCGGCTTGATCGCAAGGCCGGCCGAAGACTCTTCCGCCGCGCGATTGATGTCGGCCAAGTCGTAGAACTTGATCATCTTCTCGACCGGAAAACGGCCGGCCATCACCAGATCGACAAGCTGCGGAATGAAGTCTTTGGGGATGCTGTCGCCCTGCACCACGCCACGCACCACGCGACCCTGCTGCAGAAACGGCATTTCAAATGAGGCTTCGACGCCGCTACGGGCGCTGCCGAGCAGCACGCAGGTGCCCCCCGGCATCAGCGCTCCGATCGCTTCGCGCAATGCCTTGGGTACCGCCGAGGTATCGACGGCATGGTGCACGCCGCCTGTGGCAGCGTCACGAATTGCAGCGGGCACGTCGGCGCAGGCTTCGGCGTTGATCGTGTGGGTGGCGCCGAGCTCGCGCGCGAGCGCAAGACGATGATCGTGCACGTCGACGGCGACGATCGGATCGCAGCCGGCGATCTTCGCCGCCATCAGCGCCGATAGCCCAACCGCGCCGGCGCCGAACACCGCGAAACTGTCGCCGGTGTCCGGCTTGAGCACGTTGAATACCGCGCCCGCTCCGGTCTGCCCGCTGCAGGCGAGCGGAGCGACGAGTTCGAGCGGCGCATCGCGGCGCACCTTGACGGCGTAGCGCGCCTGCGTGAGCGCGAAGCTACCGAACGATGATTGCTGAAAAAACGCGCCGTAGATGGGAGCGCCGTCCTTGGCCAGCAACGTCGAGCCGTCGGCGCGCGTTCCCTTGTTCTTCAGATTGCGGGCGTTGAGGCAATAGTTCAGCCGCTGCCGGCGGCAATGACTGCACTCGCCGCACCATGGGTACGACATGATCACGTGGTCGCCGGGCGCGAAATCGCGCACCGCGCTGCCGATCGCGTGCACCACGCCGGCGCCTTCGTGCCCGAACACCGCCGGATATGACGTGACCGGATAATAGCCGTCGCGGCCATGCAGGTCGGTCTGACACATACCGCTCGCCACCACGCGGACGATCAACTCATCCGCGCGCGGCTCGGCAAGCTCCAGCATCTCGATGACGAAAGGCGCCGACCTTTCGCGCACCAGAGCGGCCTTGATCTGCATGACGCATCATACTCCGGCGGCATTCTGAAAATCCCGCCGCGCCTCGTCAATGCGGCTGCATATGCGCGAGTACGGCGCTGGTCGGCCAGCAATCGAGCTTCAGCCCGTTGCGCTTCTGATATTCGCCGAGCGCCGAGCGCGTCAGCATCCCGGCCTTGCCGTCGATCTTATCGTGGTAATAGCCCTGCGCGGTGAGGATGCGCTGCATGCGGTCGAGCTCGGCGGTGGGAAGCTGGGCGACCTTGCCCCACGGTGTCTCGAACGGACGCGGATCGCGCATCAGGTCGGCCAGATGGCCGACATACAACACGTAGAGATCGGAGAAATTATATTCCTTGATGACGAAATAATTCTTCGTCGCCAGGAACGAAGGTCCATAGAGCCCGGCGACCTGCACGAGCGAAGCCGGTTCGGCGAGCTCCGCGGCCGTGAATTTGCGCCCGTAAGCGGGCACGAAGCCGCGTTGGAGCCATTCGCCGATCGTGAGCGTGTATTGCGGAACGCCGAGCGTGCAATCGACATTGGCCGGCGGGTGCACCTCATAGGCCCAGCGAACACCCGGCTGCCAACCCTTGGCGGCGAGCTGCTTGGCGGCCGATGCGAGCGCGTCGGGGACCGAATTCCAGATATCGGCCGGGCCGGGGCCGCCGAAATGCACAGCGTATTTGAGATAATCCGACGGCAGGAATTGCGTGAGCCCCATGGCGCCGGCCCAGGAGCTTTTCATGTCGGCGAGCTTGACCTTGCCCTCGTCGAGCATTTTCAGCGCGTAGAGAAACTCCTCGCGAAACTTATCCTTGCGCTTGCCGAGATAGGCCTGTGTCGCCAGCACCCGAATGGCGCTCAGACTATCGTGGGCGCGGCCGTAATCGGTCTCGCGGCCATAGATTGCCAGCACGATGGTGGGGTCGACGCCGAACTGCCGCTCGATGGCGTCAAGCGTCGGGCGATATTGCGCGTAGAGTTTGCGGCCCTGCGCGGCGAGCCCTTCGATCGCGCGTTCCTTCAAATAGTCCGCCGGCGTTTCGACGAATTCCGG
>DATJTL010000246.1:0-23918 GCA_035503415.1 Xanthobacteraceae bacterium | reverse complement strand
GGCGGGCGTCGGGGTTGTCGCCGTCGCTGTCGTCGCCGTCGTCGCCGTCCTCCTGACAGTGCGCCGGCCCGTTATGGACGCATTTCCAAATGCACGGGGGGCCGATCGGAAAACCACCCGGGCTTGATAGGGTGAGGTGTTATTGTAAGTCCAAGCGGACGTCGGAGCATTGGTCGGCTGCGCCGGGCGCCTTCTGACGAGTCGGCGCTCGATTGGCCTGCGGACAATTTTGCGCGGCTCCCTTGGCTCGGGCATGGGCGTCAGCTCTTCGGGCATTTTCGCCCCGACCGTGGCAGCATCCGGCACAGTGCCGGTCACGTCTAGCGGGCTTGCTGCGGGAGGCGCCGCAGTAGCCGTCGGTTCGACTACGGCGACGACAGGAGCGGCGGCTGGCGCCGGCTTATCCTCTGCCGCTTTCGTTACAGCATCGGGTGCCGGCCGATCACCTTGCACGTTGCCTGAAGGCGTTTCTTGCGCCGCCGTGCTTGCCGTCGACGCAGGCGGAGTTGCTGGTGCAGAGCTAACGGTTGCCGGTGCCGGCTTACCTTCTGTCGCTTTCGTTACAACATCGGGTGCCGGCTTGTTACCTTGCACGTCGGCCGGGCCAGTTTCTTCCGCCGCTGCGCTTGCCGTCGAGGCAAGTGGAGTTGCTGGTGCCGTGCTAACGGCGGCTGCCGCCGGCTTATCCTCTGCGGCTTTCGTTATGACATCGGGTGCCGGTCGATCACCTTGCACGTTGGCCGAGGGCGTTTCTTGCGCTGCCGCGCTTGCCGTCGAAGCAAGCGGAGCTGCCGGCGCCGGGCTAACAGTGGCGGCGGCGGGCAGGGCGGGTGGTACCGAGACGACGGGTGTCGGCGCGGGCTGCTCCGCCGCGGACGGCGCTGCCGAGGCCGCGGGCGGCGTTGGTGAAGAAGGCATCGCCGTCACCGCCGAAATTGGGATCGGCTGCACGACAGGTGTTGGTGATGTCGCAGTGGCCTCGGCCTTGAATGTGCCGGCGGTCCAGGGATTAGGGTCCTTTGATGGTGCGCTGGTCTCGCCGCGAGCAGGCGTCACTATCGAAGCATCCGTCGCAACAGCGCCGATTTGCGCCACACTGGGGTGGAAGCCGGGACCAAACGGCGCGCCCCAGGTCGCGGGCTTGGCGGCAGCCTCATTGTCCACGAGTTGGAGCGCTGTTGTGGTTGTACTGGCCGGCAACCGGCCGAGTGGTTCGCGACTGACGCCCAAGGCGGCGAACACGCCGAACCCGCAGCTCAACGCGACCACCGAAACCAACAACGCTGCAAACAGCAGACGGACATTTGGCAACATAGGACCTCGCAGGGCGCCCGCGTGCGATGGCGAAACGGCAGCACGCGTTACAAATGGAAGGTCGCCGCGAGGCACATGACTTTGGCTCAGGCCACAAATGACGGCCGAGCACAATCGAATCATACACCGATTTGGATGACTACGACACTGCTGCGAGCAGGAAAATTCAATTGTGAAATTCGGTGAAAAACACAGCCGGCGCCGGACGCCGGCTGACACCTTTATTTATCTCGCGGGCTTCAGCGCGTGACCGGAGTTTGTGCGTAGTAGTCCGGAGGCACTTCCTCTGCCGCTGCGTTCGGCGGCGGCGTGCCGGGCATCACGACGACCCGCGTGCCGACCTGCACTCTGCTGTAGAGGTCCTCAATGTCCGCATTGGTCAGCCTGATGCAGCCCGAGGACACGAACGAGCCGATGGTCGAAGGCTGATTGGTGCCGTGAATTCGGTAAAGCGTATTGCCGAGATAGAGCGCGCGCGCACCGAGCGGGTTGCTCTCGCCGCCAGCCATAAAGCGCGGCAGATAGGGCTGGCGGTCGATCATTTCTTTTGGCGGGAACCAATCGGGCCATTCTTTCATGCGGCTGATGCGCTCGGTGCCCGCCCAGGTGAATCCCTCTCGGCCAACGCCGATGCCGTAGCGCAGCGCCCTGCCGTGGCCCATCACCAGATAAAGGTAGGTGTGCGGCGTATCGACGATGATCGTACCTGCAGGCTGGGTTGTCTGATACGCGACGAGCTGGCGCTGGAACCGGGGCGGCAATTGCGGCGTGCCCTGTTCGGGCTGATCTTCCGGCGGCAGCGCGGCGACCACAGTCGGATCCGATCGCGGAACTGCGCCCGGTGCGGCCGGAGCCCGAACTGAGCCGGTGACATACGGAGAGCCGGGGCCGATATCGGCCGGCGGCCGCAAATCAGGCGGACTGCCGTGGGCGCTGAGCGGCTGGGCCGGATAACCATTGTCGGGCGCAAAAGAGGGCCGGCTCGGCGGCGGGTACGCTTCCGATTGCTCCTGACCGGGGAACGGCGGTGGCGGCGCGTAGCCCCCATAGGGCGCGGGGCTTGTAGCAACCGGCGCGGCACCCGGCGACGGCAGCGGCGCGCTGCTATAGGTTTGGGCAGGGTAAGGCGGTGGCGGTGGGGGCGGTGCGTAGCCGTCATAGTTCGATGGCGGCGGATAGTATTGCGCGGCGGCAGTTCCCAATGAGGCGGCAAGGGCGAATGCAATCGCGGCGATGCTAATGTGGGTACGCAAGGCAAAATCCCCCAACATCCCAATCGTAGTGACGTTGTGCGAGCCAGATTGGGCGGGAAAAAGGCGACCGCCGCGGTAGAGACGCAGCAACGTAACGATCATGGCTGGGGTGTGATGTTCCTCCCTGCATCGTAAATGTTTTGATAATGGGTGTTTTTACGTGCCGCCGCTGGCACGAACACTGCCAACGTCCACGATGCATCTGCCCGGCTTCGGTGTTCGAGCCAACTCGATCGTTTCCATCATGGTGCTCGACGCGCCGCATAGCGTGACGCTCACCTCGAGCGAATTCGCGCAACCGACCTTCCACATGACTCGCTCCGACGAACCGCCACCGGTCGTCTGCGCTGATCGCCGCTATCGCAGCGGTCGACGGATTATCTCAACGCCTGGCTGGCTGGCAGGTGATCTGCGCCGGAGGGCTTGATCGGAAGGCCGCAACCCGACACATATGCGGCTACGAGTGACTGATCATTATGACCGAAGGAATTGCCAGGTGCCGTCCGTGAGCGACTGGAAGATTCCGGCTTCCGTGCAGCCGAAGCAGGAAGACTACGGTTACGACCTCGATCACGCCTTGTCTGCCATGGTCGGGCTGCGCACCATCGTGCCGGCGGACGCCTTCACCGCGGAAACGCTCGGCACCGAGCGCGCCGGCCATGGCGTCTTCATAGAGAGCGGCTTGGTGCTCACCATCGGCTATCTCATTACCGAGGCCGAGACGATCTGGATCACGCTCTCCGACGGCCGCTCGGTGCCCGGCCACGTCATCGGCTACGACCAGGAAACCGGCTTCGGTCTTGTCCAGGCGTTGGCCAAACTCGACATGCCGACCCTCGAACTCGGCCAATCGTCCGCCGTCGCGATCGGCGAGCGGGTGGTGGTTGGTGGCGCTGGCGGCCGCGCGCGCTCGGTCGCTGCGCGGATCGTCGCCAAGCAGGAATTCGCCGGCTATTGGGAATATGTGCTCGACGAGGCGATCTTCACCGCGCCCTCGCATCCGAATTGGGGCGGCACCGCTCTCATTGGGTCGGCGGGCGAGCTTCTCGGTATCGGCTCGCTGCAGCTGCAGCACGTGGTCGACAAGGAAAAGCCGCAGAACATCAACATGGTCGTGCCGATCGATTTGCTGAAGCCGATCCTCGACGACCTGATGAAGACCGGCCGACGCTCCGGTCCGCCGCGGCCCTGGCTCGGCCTCTATGCCACCGAAGTGGAGAACCGGCTCGTGGTTGTCGGGCTGGCCGATCGCGGACCGGCCAAGAAAGCCGACCTGCGCAACGGCGACATCGTGCTTTCAGTTGCTGGCAAGGAGGTGCGCGACCTCGCCAACCTCTTCCGCCGTATCTGGGCGCAAGGCCAGGCCGGCACCGAAGTGCCACTGACGATTTATCGCGACGGCGAGACCATGGACGTGCGCGTCAAGTCGAGCGAGCGCAACCGGTTTCTAAAAGGGCCGAGCTTGCACTGATCCGTCGCCGTTTCCCGGGCGCAGTGCAGCACCATAAGCGCGTTCGCGCGCGTCTTGCGCGCGCTATGGTGGTGCGCTGCAGACCCGGGATCGTTAGATGCGCCGAGTCTGTGACGATCCCGGACCAGCGGTGCACCGCTTCGCGCTGCACCGCTGGTCCGGGAAACGTTCATTGTTGCAGCGTTTCAAACAACGCTCTTAGCCCCTCCCGATAGGTCGGATAGCGCAAAGTTACGCCAAGCTCGCGTTTGAGCTTGTCATTCTTTACGCGGCGGCATTCCTGCCAGAAGCTTTTAGCGAGCGGCGACATTGACGGCGCCGCCTGCTCGTAAGGAATCTCGGGCGGCGGCGGCACGCCCAAAAGCTGCGCAGCAAAGGCCAGCGGATCGCCCGGCGGCGACGGCTCATCGTCAGCGACGTTGATGGGTCCCGACGCTCCGCGTGCGAACGCGGCATCGATTGCCTGCGCGATGTCATCGACGTGGATACGATTGAAAATTTGACCCGCTTTGACGATGCGGTGCGCGTCGCCGCGCGCAATCTGGGTGAGTGCATTGCGGCCCGGTCCGTAGATGCCGGCAAGCCGCAGGATGGCCACTGGAATGCCGCGGCGCGCACCGAGGTCTTGCCAAATCCGCTCGGCGGCGAGCCGTCCGCGGCCGCGCACCGAAGTCGGATCAGCCGACGTATGCTCGTCGACCCACTCGCCGCCGTGGTCGCCGTAGACGCCGATGGTCGACAGATAGACGATCGAGCGCAGCTTTCGCGCGTGCGCGAAGGCATTGCCGAAGTTGCGCAGCACCGGATCGCCGTTCTCGTCCTGGGGAATCGAGATGAGGGCCCTATCGGCCTCGCCAATCGCGTGACTGAGTTCCGGCGTCGGCGACTTGCCGTCGAACAAAAGCGCTTTCAGGCGACCCGCAAGGCGGGCATTCAGCCAGGCGGCACGCTCGACGCCGCGCACGGTGCCGACGATGCGTTCGAACCCATCGCCAAACAGCGCGATGTAGTGCTCCGCCGAATAGCCGAGGCCGAAACACAGCAACGTCGACATCGAACCCAATCTCTTACTCGGCAAGCGCCGCGGTCCACTCCGCGGCGACGCTCGCATCGGACTCTACAGCGCGGCGCTCATTGGCGCACACAACAAGTCGCGAGCGATCGAGGCGGCTTAGCGCCCAAATTGCGGCGCCACGGATAAGCGGTGAAGGATCGTCAAGCATTCGCTCGGCTTCGCCGGCGAGGCTTGCGTCGGCGGAATTGCCGATCGCGATCAGCACATTGCGCAGGAAGCGGGCAAGGCCGATGCGTTTGACCGGGCTTTTCCTGAACAGCGCACGAAAACCGGAATCATCGAGTCTCGCCAATTCGGCAAGCTTGGGCGCGCGCAGCATGTCGCGCGCGGAAAGCTTCGCTTCGCGTCCGGTTTGAGCGAATTTGTTCCATGGGCAGACGGCCAGACAATCGTCGCAGCCGAAGATGCGGTTGCCGATCAGCGGTCGCAAATCGCGCGCGATCGGACCCTTATGCTCGATTGTCAGGTAGGAGATGCAGCGCCGCGCGTCGAGCCGGTATGGCGCGGGGAACGCAGCGGTCGGGCAGATGTCGAGGCAGGCGTGACAATTGCCGCAATGGTCGTGCTCGGGTTCGTCCGGCGCCAGATCGAGCGTGGTCAGAATCGCGCCGAGGAAAAGCCATGAGCCGAATTGGCGCGACACCAGATTGGTGTGCTTGCCCTGCCAGCCGAGGCCGGCGGCTTCAGCGAGCGGTTTTTCCATCAGCGGGGCGGTGTCGACGAAAACCTTGACCTCGCCGCCGGCCTTTTCCACGAGCCAGCGCGCAATGGTTTTCAGTCGCGGCTTGATCACGTCATGATAATCGTCGCTGCGTGCATAGACTGAGATGCCGCCGCGTGTGCGATGTTTGAGAATTGAAAGCGGATCGGTATCCGGCCCGTAATTGAGGCCGAGCATGACGATCGAGCGCACGCGGGGCCACAGCGCGCGTGGATCGCCGCGCCATTCCGCCTTTTCCGCCATCCAAGCCATGTCGCCGTGGGCGCCGGCGTGCAGGAACGCGCGCAGCCGTTCCGCCGCCTGCGGGATCGCGTCCGGCCGCGCGATGCCGACGACGTCAAAGCCTTCGGCGCGGGCAAATTCGGCGATTGCGGACTTCAGTGCCGCCGGGTCTAGAAGTCGAGATTGGCGTAGCTTGGCGACGGCGCCAGTCCGGGTAGCGTCTCGCTCAGCAGCGCGCGGAACGACGGCCGCGATTTCACGCGCGCGTACCAGGCTCTGGTGCTCTTGTCTTCGTCCCACGGCACATCGCCCAAGTAGTCGGCCGCCGACAAATGCGCCGCGGCGGCCAGATCCGCATAGGTCAAGCTCGGTCCGGCGAGCCAATCGCGGCTGCGGACGAGCCAGCCGATGTAGGCCAGATGATATTTAATATTGCTGCGGGCGACACGCAGCGTCTCCGTGTCGGGCGAGCCGCCGCCCTGGGCCACCGGCATAAAGCGCTTAAAGACGCGCTCCGTGACAATCGCGCCGCTGACTTCCTCGAAGAACTTGTCATTGAACCAGCTCATAAGCCGGCGCGTTTCGATCCGGCCGGCGGGGTCGGCGGGCATCAGTCGCTGCCGTGGCAGCGCGCTGCCGCGCGTCTCATCGAGATATTCGGCGATGATCGCCGCACCGGGAATCGGCGGCACTCCTTCCTCGACCAGGACCGGCGTGGTTCCGGCGGGATTGAGTTTGAGAAAATCGGTCCGCCGCTCCCATGGCCGCTCCTCGATGAGCCGGGGCACAATCGACAGCTCATCGAAACAAAGCCGCACGAAACGCGAATGTGGGCAGATCGGGTGATGGAACAGCGTCAGCATATGCCTGCAGGCATGGATGGGCGCCCCCTTTGCGCGGGTGCGGAATCGAATATCGGGGCAGTTAGGAATCCGTTACCAAGTTCCATAGGTCATTAAATTAAGGCCCGATTCAGCCAGCCGACACCGTTGGCGGCTACCTTCAGGGTGCTGGAACCTAAGAAGTCGGGGCGCCGCTTCTGTCGGCTGTTATCCCGGTACGGCCCTCGAACTGGCCGGTCTTGCGGAAGCGCCACAGATAGGTCGGCACGATCGCCTCAATCACCTCGGGGATGATTCCAAGCGCTTCAATCGTTCGTCCGTCGCGCCGTGCCTCCTCGGTGACCACATTGTCGTGCTTGAGCATTTCGACCTGGTCGGGGGTGATCGGCGGGTTCGGCAGGAACTGGGCGAACGCGGCCTGCACCTTCAAAAGCGCGAACGGCGTCGGCACCAGGAGCCGCTGTCGTTCGATGGTCGCGAGAATGAATGTCATAAGGTCGCGGAACGTATGCACGTCAGGCCCGCCGAGCTCGTAGATCGCGCCCGGCTTGGTGGCGCCATCGACGGCACGCGCAATCGCCTCCGCCACGTCGCCGACGAACACCGGCTGGAAGCGGGTATGGCCGCCGCCCGGAAGCGGCAGCGCTGGAGACACGCGGGCAAGCGCGGCGAATCGGTTGAAGAAATTGTCCTCGGGACCGAACACAATCGACGGCCGCATGATGGTCGACGCCGGCGCTGCCGCCAATACGCGGAGCTCGCCTTCCGCTTTTGACCGCGCGTAACGTGAGTCCGATTGGGCGTCGGCGCCGATTGCCGAGACATGGACAAGGCGTGCGCCTGCCGCTTGTGCCGCCAGCGCCACCGCTTGCGCACCCGCCGCCTGGATTGCATCGAAACGCTGCTTGCCGCGCTCAAACAGAATCCCAACCAGGTTGACGGCGGCATCGGCGTCGCGCATCGCTGCCGCGACCGATGGCGGGTAGCGCAGATTGGCTTGCACCGCGTGGATCTGGCCGACCCGGCCCATCGGCCCCAGGTAGCCTGCGAGCTCCGGCCGGCGCACCGCAACGCGGATACGGTAGCCCCGATGTGCGAGCGCACGCACCACGTGGCGCCCCAAGAACCCGGAGCCGCCGAACACGGTGACAAGCGTCTCAAACCTGCTTTTTGCGGTCATCGGCGGCGAGATACAGGAACGTTTCGCCGCTGTATAGAGGCCAAGCCCGTTCGATTGACAAGGACGGGAGCGCTCCGTACCTATCCGGACGCGGCCCGACCGGGCGCCCAGGTGGCGGAATTGGTAGACGCACTAGTTTCAGGTACTAGCGGGTAACACCGTGGAGGTTCGAGTCCTCTCCTGGGCACCACGCGCATCAACAAAAAATCGCAAGTCCCGAAGCAAGTCCGGAAACAAGACCGGAATGCAGATTGCGACCCGCGCAATTCAGCGGAAGGTCGAGCCCTCCGCCGTCACCCCGCCGCCGATTCTCACGCAGGTGTCGGTACCGGGGACATTGACGAAGCCCGCGCCATAGTCGCTGCAGGTCTTCACTTGGGCGGCCGGCTTTGCTTTCGCGTCATGTTGGACGGCCGGCGGCGGCGACCGTTTTGCCGGCGGGTTTGGATCGGCGAGCGTCTGCGCGCAAACCGACGAGGCAAAGAGGCCGAACGTCCCGGCTACAACCGCAATCAATGCAACCGTTCGGATCACCGGGAGCGCTCCCATGCGAACGATCCGGCAATTCACGGCGGCAAACCTCCTGATGTTCGCGACGGCCGGGCCTTTGCGGCCGAGGCATCGGCGCGTCTTAGCATGGTTTGGCTTCTTTGACGCGCCATCGCGCTTGCGATATTCACCCAGTTGACGCCTAGCCTTAAGCGCGCATGAGACGCGTTGTGGCGAGCCCAAGCAGCGGAAGAAGCCGCATGACCATCCGCTTCCATCGCGGCGATCTGCCGAATCTGTCGCACTATGCCAATGCCCGCGCCGTCGCGATCGACACCGAGACGATGGGATTGAGCCTTACCCGCGATCGGCTCTGTCTCGTGCAACTCTCTCCCGGCGATGGCTCCGCGGACATCGTGCAGATCGCCCCGGAGCCGGCGGACGCGCCCAACCTCATGCGTCTGTTCAGCGATGCAAAGCTGCTGAAGATTTTTCACTTCGCGCGCTTTGACCTCGGCATGCTGCAAAAGACCTTCGGCGTGATGCCGGAGCCGGTCTACTGCACCAAGATCGCCTCGCGGCTCAGCCGCACCTATACGGACAAACACGGGCTGAAGGATTTGGTGCGCGAAATACTGGGGCATGAACTATCCAAGCAACAGCAATCGTCCGACTGGGGGGCCGGCGGGCTTTCCGACGCCCAGGTCTCCTACGCCGCCTCCGACGTGCTTTACCTGCACGCGCTCAGGGATCGGCTCGACGCCATGCTGGCGCGCGAAGGCCGCGAGGCGCTGGCCGGCGCTTGCTTCCGCTTTCTGCCCGAGCGGGTGCGGCTCGATCTTGCGGGTTTTGCGGACGAGGACATTTTCGCCCACTCGTAAGCCGCTCAGATTGGGGCCATTTCCACATCTCTTAAGGCCTGACGAAGCCATATGGGGGCGGCCCTGCCGGAGCCACATTCGCAGGCGACTCTTGTGGGATGGGACCGTAAAATGAGGGTCCGGACCGAATCGGGACAACGGTCCGAGGGGACAATCGCTTGACGAGCATCTCCTTGGCCGGCGCGCAGCGGGGGGCGGGTCTCTCGACACGTTCGCGCGTCGACAATGAACGAAATTATCGGAGCGCGTTGCGCCACAGCCGCTTGGTCCGCTGGCTGCGCGCCGCGCTTTTGCTCACCATCGCCGTGGTGCTGATCGCATTGGTGGTCGAGAACTATCTGCCCGTCGGAGGACTGCGGCTACCGGCGGAAATCGGCAAGCTGGTGATCAAGGGAACCACGATCCTGATGCAGAACCCGCGGCTCACCGGATACACCAGCGACTCGCGGCCCTATGAATTCACCGCCGACGCGGCCCAGCAGGATATTACCAAGCCCGACCTTGTCGTACTGCAACGGATCCGATCCAAGATCGAAATGGCCGATAAGAGCGCCGTGCACCTCTCGGCCGACACCGGCGTCTACAATATGAAGACAGATATGCTGACGCTGCACGACAACATCCACCTGGTGTCTACGACTGGCTATGAGGCGCGGTTGAGCGAAGCGGTGGTCGACATTAACAAAGGTAATGTCGTGTCCAACACCCCGGTCTGGGTGAAGCTGCTCGACGGCGATCTCAACGCCAAAGGGCTCGAAATCATCAACAAGGGCGATGTGCTCCGCTTCACCGATGTGACGCTGGTACTGCAGGCGGGCAAGCCGGCGGCCAAGGCGGTCCAGCCATGAGTCGCGCGTCTTTGCTTGTGCTTCTGGCGGCAGCGTCGCTGTTGTCGGTTTCGGCCGCGGCGCAGGGACTCATTCCCGGCGCCCAGGACCAAAACCACGATCAACCGGTCCAGATCGACGCCAAGTCACTGGAGGTTCACGACAAGAGCAAGACCGCTACCTTTTCGGGCGACGTCAAGGTCGTGCAGGGTTATACCACCATGACCTGCAGGACGCTGGTTGTCTTCTACGGGCAGGAGCTGGGCATCGCCGCAAAGCCCATCGCCGCCTCCAGCGCGCCGTCCACCACGTCGTCCGGTGCGGCACCGGACGCGCAGAATATCCGCCGTATCGAGGCGCGCGGCGACGTTACCGTGGTCAGCAGGGATCAGACTGCAAGCGGCGACCTTGGCGTCTACGATTTGCTGGCGAAGACAATCACGCTGAGCGGCAACGTGGTGGTAACCCAGGGCAAAAACGTCATTCACGGCGAGCGTGTGATCGTCGACACGGTCACGGGCAACGCTCACGTCGAATCCGCCCCATCAGGGGCCGGCACGCCGCAAGGCCGGGTCCGCGCGCTCATCATTCCGCAAAAGGACCATAACGGGGAACCGTCGAATTTCATGACGATCGGGCCGGGGGCGCGGAAGTGAGGGACCTGCCGCCGTCGTCCTCGCTCGGCAATACCGACTGACAGCATGCGGCGTGAGCGCCCTCCCTTTCTCGCCGAATTCGGGTTAGAACGCGTGGGGCGTCGACCACCTGCCTGAGATTGGGCTTTTGAGCATATTTTCACCCTTCCGCCGCCGCGCAGAACCGGCGCGTCGCGAACCGGCGCGCCGCGAGTCGGCCGCGGACCTGGATGCCATCGGCCTGTCGTCGATGGGCGGTGCCATCAACGGCTCCTACGTCGACATCGCAAGCCTCACTACCCCCGCGAACAAGGCGCGCAGCAAGCAACCGCCGCAGCCAGAGCGCCAAGACCGGGAAGATCGTAACGACCGTCAAGAGCGGCAAGAGCGGCAAGAGCGTCAGGGGCGCCAAGAGCGCCAAGAGCGTCAGGGGCGCCAAGAGCGCCAAGAGCGCCAAGAGCGGCAAGAGCGTCAGGAGCGTGACAACGCGGAGCGGAGCTCCGAGCGTCCATCCGTCCCGGTGCGGCGGCGAAGCGAGGGCAACGGCTCAGTCCAAAGCGAGCGGAAGGGACTACTTTCGGTCCACGGCGTGGAAAAGAGCTTCGTCGGACGCAAAGTGGTGAAGAAGGTGAGCCTTTACCTGCGCCAAGGTGAGGCTGTGGGCCTGCTCGGCCCCAACGGCGCCGGCAAAACGACGGTGTTCTACATGATCACCGGCCTGATCAAGGCGGATCAGGGCCGCATCGAACTCGATGGACATGACGTGACAAAGCTGCCGATGTACCAGCGCGCGCGGCTCGGCATCGGCTACCTGCCGCAGGAAGCGTCGATTTTTCGCGGGCTGAACGTCGAGCAGAACATCCGCGCCGTGCTCGAAGTCATCGAGCCGGATGCGCGGCGCCGCGAGCGCGATCTCGATGCGCTGCTGGAAGAGTTCAATATCACCAGGCTGCGCAAGTCGCCGTCGATTGCGCTGTCCGGCGGTGAACGCCGCCGCGTCGAGATCGCCCGCGCGCTTGCGACCCGGCCCAACTACATGCTGCTTGACGAACCGTTCGCCGGCATCGATCCGATTGCCGTCGGCGACATCCAGGCGTTGGTGCGCCACCTCACCAATCGCGGCATCGGCGTGCTCATCACAGACCATAATGTGCGGGAAACGCTCGGGCTCACCGATCGCGCCTATATCATCTATTCGGGGGAGGTGCTGATGGAGGGGCGCCCCGACGAAATCGTCAACAACCCCGATGTGCGCAGACTGTATCTCGGCGAGGAGTTCCGCCTTTAACGTTGCCGGCAGGCTTTAACGTTGCCAGCGGGCTTTAACGCTGCCTGCGGGTGCGCGCTGGAAATTGGTTGACGGCAGGGCGTCCGAACTGCTCTATCAAGAGCGTAGACAAGCAAGAATCGGACCAGTTCGGCCGTACCCCATGGCGCTTTCGCAAAGACTGCAGCTCCGGCAGAGCCAAGCGCTGGTGATGACGCCGCAGCTGATGCAGGCCATCAAGCTGCTGCAGCTATCCAACCTTGATCTCGTCGCCTATGTCGAGGCGGAGCTCGAACGCAATCCGCTGCTCGACCGCGGGGCGGAGAGCGAGGCTGCGCCGGAAGAGGCCCATGATGCCGCTTCGCCGGACGGTTCGGCCGCCAACGGCGAGGTCTGGAACGGCGGGGAGTTCCAGGAGGGTGGCGCCGCCGCCGATGACCGGTCGCAAGCGCCGCACGACGATACCTCCGCAGACGATTCCGACTCCGAGCCCATACGCGCCCGTAACAGCTCCGATCTGCCGGGTGGGTATTCGGAGTGGAGCGGCGTCGGCGCCGGCGGCCGCGACGATGCCGATTATAATCTGGAATCGTTCGTTTCGGCGGAGACGACGCTTGCCGATTGGCTGCGCGAGCAGCTCGCACTCGCCATTGCGGATCCGGTGCGGCGCATGATCGGGCAATACCTCATCGATCTCGTCGACGAGGCCGGTTATCTCGCCGGCGATCTTGACGCAGCGGCAGAACGGCTCGGCACCAGCACGAGCGAAGTCGAAACCGTGCTCGGCATCCTGCAAACATTCGATCCGCCCGGTGTGTTCGCGCGCGATCTGGCCGAGTGCCTGGCGATCCAGCTCAGGGAGCAGGATCGCTTCGATCCGGCCATGCAGGCGTTGATCGGGCGGCTCGATCTCCTGGCTCGGCGCGACGTCGCCGCTCTGAAGAAGATCTGCGCGGTGAACGACGAGGATCTCGCCGACATGATCGCGGAGGTCCGCAAGCTCAATCCGAAGCCGGGGCTGGCGTTCGGCTCGGCGCCGGTGCAGCCGATCGTGCCCGACGTGTTCGTGCGCCCGGCGCCTAACGGCGCCTGGATCGTCGAGTTGAACTCCGACACCCTGCCGAAGGTTCTCGTCAATCAAACCTACTATTCCGAAGTTTCCGCCACCTCGCTCCGGGATACCGAGAAATCCTACCTCGCCGATTGCCTGCAGAGTGCAACCTGGCTGGTGCGCGCCCTTGACCAGCGCGCCCGCACCATCCTCAAAGTCTCCAACGAAATCGTGCGCCAGCAGGACGCGTTCTTCGCGCACGGCGTCGAGCATTTGCGGCCGCTCAATCTCAAGACCGTGGCGGAAGCCATCGGCATGCACGAATCGACGGTGTCGCGCGTCACCGCCAACAAATACATGGCGACGACCCGCGGCATATTCGAGCTGAAATATTTCTTCACGTCGGCGATCGCAGCGGCCCACGGCGGCGAGGCTCATTCGGCCGAAGCCGTGCGCCACCGTATCAAACAACTGATCGATGCGGAGAAAGCATCCGACGTGTTGTCTGACGATACGATCGTCGAAAAGCTGCGCGAGGCCGGCGTCGACATCGCGCGGCGCACGGTTGCCAAATATCGCGAAGCCATGCGCATTCCTTCGTCGGTGCAGCGGCGGCGGGAAAAGCAGGTTGCGGCCGTTGTTTGAGGCTCGCTCGCTCCACGCGATGCATTTGCTCCCGAGCGCGGATAAGCACCCCACGTTGACTCGGCCCTTGCCGATACCTAGTTCGAATAAGGGGGATGATTCCTTTGGAGGCTTGCATGACGTTTCGCGTTTCTGGAAAAAATCTCGATGTCGGCGATGCGTTGCGCGAGCGCGTGCTCGACAGGATCGCCGAAGCCCTCGGCAAATATTTCGATGGTGGTTATTCGGGACACGCGACGCTCGAGCGCGAGGGATTTGGGTTCCATACCGAATGCGCGATTCATCTCGATTCGAAAATCACGCTCCAGGCCGAGGGCATGGCGGCAGATGCTTATGCGAGCGCCGATCAGGCGGCGATGCGTATCGAGAAGCGGCTGCGCCGCTATCACCGCCGTCTCAAGGATCACAGGCCGGAACGGCTTGATAGTCGCGGTTCTGTCGATGCGGCAAGTTACGTCATTGCCGCGCCCGAGGAGGAAAGCGACGGAAATGTCGATGGTTTCACACCGGTCATCATCGCCGAAGCGACCACGGCACTGAGACAATTGTCGGTCAGCGACGCGGTGACCGAACTCGATATGACCGGCGCCCCCGTTATCGTGTTCCGGCATGCCGCTCATGGGGGTGTCAATGTCGTTTATCGACGCTCCGACGGCCATTTCGGATGGATCGATCCGCACCCGGCGGCACCCGCCGATGCCCATTGACGAAGGTGTGGGGGGTCCCCTATGGTCCGCCGCCCTTGGAGCATGATCCGCGAGGCGTGGACTACGAATCCGGAAAGATCATGCTGATGCAAGAAGCTCTATACCCATCAATCTCAGCTAGTAAGGCGATCAGGCTAAGGCCCTAGGCTGTGGCCTTCTGTTCATCAGGTTGCATTCATGCCGCTCAACGATCTGGTCGCCTCGAACGCGATTCTCCCGGCGCTCAAGGTCAATAACAAGAAGCAAGTGCTGCACGAGCTTGCCGCGCGTGCGGCGGCGCTGACAGGCCAGAGCGAGCGCGCCATCTTCGATATTCTGATGCAGCGGGAAAAACTGGGTTCCACCGCGGTCGGCAATGGCATCGCCATTCCGCACGGCAAGTTGCCGAACTTGACACGGCTGTTTGGATTGTTTGCGCGTCTCGACCGTCCGGTCGACTTCGAGGCGCTCGACGGCCAGCCGGTCGATCTGATCTTTCTGTTGCTGGCGCCCGAGGGTGCCGGCGCCGACCATTTGAAGGCGCTCGCGCGCGTGGCGCGGCTTCTGCGGGATTCGGCCGTTGCACATAAACTGCGCGCCTCGCACGATGCTGAAGCACTCTATGCGGTGCTGGCAATGCCGTCGGCTTCCGCCGCTTAGCCTCGGCAGGAACCCGTAATTCGGTAAGTAATTCGGTAATCAGTGATCAAAAACGAAAAGGGGCCGATGCGGCCCCTTTCTGATACCGATGACTGAGTGCCGATTCCTAATCAGTGAACACTGACTGTTTCCAGCTCCTGCTGCCAGGCATTGGCGATGGCGGCCTCGCGGCTGTCGGTGAGCATGATCGGCGTTCCGTCGGCCGCGTGCAGCGCAAAAAGCTTTAATCCCGGCGCCATCTCCGGCGCCTGCGGGAACAGCGAGGGAACATCCTCGGAACGGATGGTTTTCACGTAAGCAATCCGTCCGTCGCCCAGATGAGCAAACGCTTCGGGAGACATCTCGATTTCGTTCTCGATTCGGTTCATTTCGTTGGTCATGGCCCTCGACTCCTGATTTGTTAACTCTGTCGAGTCCTAAGTGCGTTCAATTAGTCGCATTCATTGATTGCAATCGATTTAACGATGCGCTCGGGTTGCGGGCGCACCAGGTCGATCGACAGCAACCCGTTTTTCAAGTCCGCGCCCATCACTTCCATGCCGTCGGCCAGCACGAAAATCCGCTGGAATTGGCGTGCGGCAATGCCGCGATGGATGTATTGCCGGCTCTTGTCGTCCTGCTGGCGACCACGGATAACGAGCTGGTTCTCCTCTATCGAAACATCGAGCTGATCGCGGGTGAATCCCGCAACCGCCAAGGTAATGCGCAGCCGGTCGGGACTGTTCCCGTCGCGGGGAATGCGCTCGATGTTGTAGGGAGGATAGCCGTCCGTACCCTTGCCGACTCGATCGAGCACTCGCTCAATCTCGTCGAAGCCGAGCAGAAACGGACTCGAAAGCGACGAAACCCTGGACATGGTTCTCAAAGCCCTTAGCAAGCGACTTTGCGAGGCCCTTGCGGCGCCCTCGGACAACCGCGCGGAACGGTTTCCCGCGCGGCCGTTGCTAATATGGCGTTCCAAAAGGTGTGGTTCAAGAAGCGTACCCGGTGCTGCAACAAACTGGTCGCGTGTCGTGAGACCTGCGGCAGGATCAGCAAGGTGATTTCAGGCGATGGCGCCGCGCTCAAGCAGCAGAGGTCGAGAGCGCCTGCCGCAGCGACGCCCGCAGCCGCTTGCTGGCTTCCGGATCGGCGGTGAGAGTCTGCGGATCTATGACGACGCCATAGGAGTCTTTCGCCGCCTGGAGCGAGACATAGCCCTGCCTGGCGTCGGCCTCGACCTCCTCGATGGGACGGTCGAGCGGACAGCCGTAGCCGCCGCCGCCGCCCGAGCGCATGCGGAAGGCATCGCCGGGCTCGAGGTAGGCCACCAGCACCTTGGCATTGGGAAAATCCGTCTTCCACTTTTGTCCGACGCGGATCGCCACTTCGTTGCCGGTCGCCTCGCCGCCGCCGTCGAGCCCCCACGGCTTGCAATGGGCGCGCTCCACGTGGCTGTTGAACGTCATCGGCACGCGCGCGCGCACGACGCGCTCGAGCCCGAGACCGCCGCGGTAGCGTCCAGCGCCGCCGGAATCGGGGATGAGCGCATAGCGCTCCACCACCAGCGGAAATTTCACCTCGGATTGTTCGCTCGGCGAGTTGTGGGTGTCGCCGTCGTTGATGCACACGGTCGCGGAGACGCCGTCTTCGCCGCGCTTGGCGCCCCAGCCGCCGCCCAGCGGGCCGAAATTGGCGAGAAAGAACTCCGACGTCTTCGTATTGATGCCGTGGGTGGCGGCGATGACCAGGTCGGCGTGATGGCCGGCGATAACCCGGTCCGGAATCACCGGCGCGAGCGCCTTGAATATGGTGTCGACGATGGTCATCGGATAGGTCATCCACCAGCGCATCGGCGCCGGCCGCACCGCACTGATCACGCGTCCGGGCGGTACGATGGCTTTGAGGCTGCGGAATGAGCCGTCGTTGATCGGATAATCGGTCGGCGAGGTCAGGCACTTGTAAGCGACCTGCGAGCAGGCGAAGCCGGTGGTGATGCCGGAATTAAACGAGCCGCGCACCTGTCGCGAGACTTCGGACAGATCGATCGTCATCTCCTCGCCCTTGACGATGACGCGCACCTTGATCGGCACTTTCTTGCCGACCTCGATGCCGTCGTCGTCCATGAACGATTCTGCCTCGTAGACGCCGTCCGGGATCGATTTCGTCCGCGCCCGCGCCATCGCCTCGGAGTGGTCCATGATGGCCTTGATCGCGCCCAACACCTCGTCCCGCCCGTAGCGGTCGACCAGTTCGAGAAAGCGGCGCTCGCCGGTCTTCACTGCCGTGATCTGCGCGCGCAGATCGCCCATGGCGCGGCTGGGCAGCCGCATGTTCTGCTTGATCACTTCGATCAGCGTCTCGTTCGGCTGGCCGCGATCGTGCAGTTTGAGGATCGGGATTTGCAGGCCTTCGGAGAAAATGTCGGTGGTGATGCCGCCGAGCGTGCCGCCGATATCCAGCCAGTGCGCCATGCAGCAGGAAAATCCGACCAGCACGTTTTTGTGAAAGATCGGCAGTGTCAGCGTGACGTGATTAAGATGGCTGCCGGTCAGGTAGGAATCATTGGTGACGTAGATGTCGCCCGGCCGCATGTTCTCGCGGCCGAAATGTTTGATCTTCGCTTTGACTGTTTCCGCCATGCCGCGGATGAACATCGGCAGGCCGATGCCGATGGAGACTGTCTCGCCCTCAACAGTGAACAAGCCGGTGGTGAAATCCAGCGCCTCGTAAATGATGATGTTGTAGGCGGTGCGCATGAGATTGGTTTTCATCTCCTCGGTCACCGCGATCACGCCATTGCGCACGATCTCGGTAACGACAGGATCAACCTTCCCGCGCACGCGTTTCTTCGTCTTATTCATCCGTCCCACCGGTTCCACTTCGCTTGAATGCACTGCAACAGAGCGCCCGCGCGGCGCCACTGAAGGTATTTAGAGCATCTTCGCGGGCCTGGAAATGAAAGCGCTACTCAACGCGAACAGGGTGCTCGCCAAATGTTGCCTGCAAGTGTTGCTGTTGCCTGCAAGTGTTGCCCGCAAGTCACGCTGGGCGTAAGGCGCGAGTAGGTTAACCACAGGTAGGTGGAGATGTTACCGCTAATCAGCTCGCGATTAGCGGGAATCCAGTGGAATAGCTCATGTTGCGCCCAAGACACGCTTGACTTGCCGGCCTCTCAGGCATCCCTTCGCGGTAGGGGAATACGGGGTGATTTGGGAGGGCTGGATGCTCGACGCGAGCAAGTACGCGGAACATTTTCCCGACGAGAGCCAACGATCCGAAGCGCCGGACGCCACCTCTACATCTCGCCTTGTCGCGCCCAGTCCGGCCCTGCTTGCGGCGCTGTCCCAGCTTGAAAGAGAATTCAGAGAGATTTTGCGGGCACAGCAGCCGGAGCACTCCGAGCGTTCGGAATAACAACCTTCAGTGCTGTGAGTGGCGTCATTGCGCGGCGGGGCCGCGCGCGGATTTTGCTCGCAGGTTGCCATGACTGACTTATCGGCCGATTGGGAGTTGTTGTCGCGCAAGGCGGGAACGTCATCGCCCGGCTTGTTTGGCACCCTGCGACAGGCATTCTCCTCGAGCGCCGCCGAGAATGCTCAAGCCATCATTACGTGGACCGTCCGCCATCGTGCGACGGGTCTTGTCCGCAGATTGACCGCGCGCACCGAGCTCGAAGCCAGCGTGAAAATCGCCAACGGCCTGTTCGACGCCGCCTGAGCGCGGACGGCGATCAGCTTCCGACGTCGATCGCCAGATTGCCGAACGCATCGACCTCCAGCGTGTCACCGGGCAAGAGCACGGTCGTCGAAGCATATTCCTCGATCAAGGCAGGTCCGCTGATTCGGTTGCCGGCAAGAAGCGCGGAGCGCCAGAAGACCGGTGTGGGGCGAAAGCGGCTGTCGAAAAAGACTTTTCGCTTGCCGCCGATCGCCGCTTCCGGCGGCGCCTTTCGTCCGCGGGCGATCTTGCGTTGCGGCGGCTTGCGCATCAGCCCGGTCACGGTCGAGCGCAAGCTGACAATCTCCGCGCGCTCGGCCGGCGCCGACGTGCCGTAGCGTTGCTCGTGCATGGCGTCGAAATGCCGCTTGATTGCCTTGCGGTCGCCGCGCTTGAACACCGCCATGGGCAGGTCGACCGTCACCGCGTGCTCTTGTCCGACGTAGCGCATATCGGCGGCGCGCTTCACCACAATCCGCTGCGGTTTTACCGACGCGCCGGCGATCGCCGCGCGTCCTTCCTGCTCCAACTCGCCGTAGACGCGCTCGACCTCGGCAAACGATACGTCGTCGAGTGGCGCAAAGGCGGTGCGGACGAAATCGTAGCGCAGGTCGGCGAACAGCATGCCGAAGGCGGAAAACACGCCGGGCGCGAACGGCACGATGACCTTGCGCATGCCGATCTCGCGCGCCACCTCGACGGCGTGCAGTGGGCCGGCGCCCCCATAGGCGAAGAGCACGAAGTCGCCGGCATCGAGGCCGCGCTCGGTGGTCACGCCTTTTACCGCATACGACATGGCGGTCTCGGCGATGCGCAAAATGCCGTCGGCGGCTTCCACCGCGCTCAGGCCGAGCGGGTCGCCGACCTTCTCCTTGAGCGCCCGTTCGGCCGCCGCCACGTCGAGTTTCATCTCGCCGCCGAGGAAGCGGTTTGGATTGAGCCGGCCGAGCACCAGATTGGCGTCGGTCACCGTCGGTTCGGTGCCGCCGAGGCCGTAGCAGGCCGGTCCCGGTGCCGCGCCCGCGCTCTGCGGGCCGACCCGCAACGCGTCCTCGACCACGCGTGCAATCGAGCCGCCGCCGGTGCCGACTTCGAAAATGTCCATCATGGCGATCTGCACCGGCAGCGCCTGCTCGTAGCCGCCGATCAGAGCGGTGCCGGTGGTCAAGGCCTCGCCGTGGTGGATGACGCCGGCTTTGGCGGTGGTGCCGCCCATGTCGAAAGCGATGGCGTTGTCGATGTCGAGCATGCGGCACAGCGCCTGCGTGCCGATGACGCCCGCGGCAGGCCCGGATTCGAGCATGCGCACGCATTGGCTCTGCGCCTGTCCGGCCTCGTAGAGCCCGCCGGTCGATTGCACCACCAGGAACGAGCCGGAGAAGCCGGCCGCGCGCATGTGCGCGTCGATCTCGCCGATATAGCGGCGCACCTTCGGGCCCACATAGGCGTTGGCCGCCACCGTCGAGCAGCGTTCGAACTCGCGATATTCCTGCGACAGTTCGTGCGACGCCGAGACGAAGAATTGCGGATGATTTTTTTCCAGGATCGCTTTCGCGCGCCGCTCATGATCGGCATTGGCGTAGCAGTTGAGAAACAGAATGGCGGCGGCCTCGATGCCGAGCTCTTCCAGCTTGCGGCCGAGAGCGGCGATTTCGTTCTCGTCGAGCGGCGTGTCGATTTCGCCGTCGGCCAGCATGCGCTCGTTGACCTCGAAGCGCAGCGCCCGTTCGATCAGCGGCTCGTGCTTCTGAAAAAACAAATTGTAGGCGTCAGGCCGGTTGATGCGCCCGATCTCGTAGATGTCGCGAAAGCCGTCGGTGATAAGGAGAGCCGTGCGCGCGCCGGTGCGTTCCAGCATCGTGTTGATGGCGATGGTCGAGCCGTGGAGAAACAGCGCGGCGGAACGATAATCGCTGCCGGCCTTTTCCACGCCCGCCGAAATGCCCTCGACCAGGTGCGACGGCGTCGACAGCGCCTTGCCGAAGGTCAGCTCGCCGGTCTTCTCGTCAAAAACCGCGATATCGGTGAAGGTGCCGCCGATGTCGGCGGCGAGCCGCAGCCGCCCCTGCGCCGATTGTCGCTGCTTCATGCCACCAGCCCCAGTCTCTCGCCCGTTACGCTTCGAGCACGACGTAATCATCTTCGACGCGGACGGGAAAGGTCTCCGCAACGTAGGGGCCTTCTACCAGCGTTGCGCCGGGCGCAATCGACACTGCGAATTGCCGCGCGCGGACCCGGTCGGGCTCGCACCAGGATTTTCCGGTGCGCACGTCGAATTCCCAGCCATGCCACGGACAGCGAATGATCTCGCCGCGGCGCGAGTAGCGATAATGCCCCGGCTCGCTCGCCTCGATCAGTCCGACCAGCCGGCCCTCGCAAAGGCTGCCGCCTTGATGCGGGCAACGGTTGGCAAGCGCGAAGAACTCGCCGCCGATGTTGAAGACGACGATTGGACGGCCCTTGATGTCGACGAGCTTTCGCGAGCCGGCGGGAAACTCGCTGAGCGGCGCTATGACGTGTTTCGCCATGATCTGGGCTGATCTGGGCTGGTCTGGGCTAGGCTGCCGACGCGGCAAGACGAGGATAGGTGGCGAGCGCGTTGTCGCGGCGAATTTTCGTATGCAATTTCTCCGGTATGCCGGCCGGCATGATCTCGTCGCCGTCGAATTGCCAATGCGGAAAATCGGAAGAAAACAGCAGCATGTCGTCCGATTGCAGGTGATCGATGAGGCGGGCGACTTCGTCGGGTTCCTGCGGGCCGTCGAACGGCTGAATCGTCAGCCGCAGATGCTCGCGCACGATCTCATACGGCGTGCGATCCACCCACGGCACCTCGGCGCGCACCCCGCGCCAGAATTTCGACAGCCGCCACAGGAAGGCCGGCAGCCAGGTGACGCCGGACTCGATCAGCACCACTTTCAGCGCAGGATATTTGGCAAACACGCCCTCGCACACGAGGCTCGCCACCTGCGCCTGAAAGCCCTGCGCCTGCGCGCAATAATCCTCGGCGTACCAGGACGGCCAGCCGAGCGAGGTCACCGGATGCCGGAAGCTCGACCCGGCGTGAATGCCGATCGGCAGGCCGTGGCGGACCGCGGCCTCAAAGACCGGCCAGAATTGCCGCCGCCCGAGCGGTGAATCGCCCATGGCGAGAACAAGCACCTGCACGAAGCGCGGGTCGCCCGCGCAGCGCTCGATCTCGGCGACCGCGTAGTCGGTATTCTGTATCGGCACCACGATCGATGCGCGCAGGCGGTGGTCGCGGTCGAGCCATTCCTTGGCGATCCAGTCATTGATCGCCTTGGCAAACGCCGCCGCCATGTCCTCGCTGAAAAGAAGCTGCACGCCGTAGAGGCAGTTGCAGATCGCGACATCGATGTTCCAGCGATCGAGTGCGTGCGTGCGCAGCAGATCGAGCGAGTTGGCCGGCTCGCCTGATTTGCCCCGCCAGTCGGCGCGCGCGGTGAGCGGCGCGTTCGGCGGATAGTTGATCGATTCAAGCGAATTGAGCCCGCGGTCGATGACGCTGTCGCGCCATTGTTCGTCGAGATAGGGCAACAGCGCCGCCATGCTGGGCACGTTGGCATGCACGTCGCAATCGATCGTCGACCAGGACGCGGTCATGCCGGGCTGACTACGGCACTTGGAGCGGGCCAGGCAAGGCTCGCTCGGCTTTGGCTGCAAGCTGAGCTTCGTGGCGGCCAACAAAAATCGCGAAGACGATGACGATGATCGCGGCGGCAACGCCGAAAATGCACCATCCGCTCGGTCCGGAGAACAGCCACAAGTGTGCGGCGAGGTGCGCAAACTGCCGGCCGAACGAATAGGCGGCAACGCCGAAGAACGCCGACCACAGCCCCGCGCCGATGGCGCTCGCTATCAGGAAATGGCGCCACGGCATGCGATTGGCTCCGGCGAGAATGCCGACGATGGAGCGCAAGACCGGTATGAACTGGGCGATGATGATGATGGGGCTGCCGTGCTCGAGGAACAAATACTGGCCGAGCTTAATCCGGCTTTCGGTGATGCGCACATACGAGCCGAAGCGCAGGAGCAGCCAATAGCCGAATTGCGCGCCGATGAGGTAGCCGATCATGCGGCCGATCAGCGAAGCCGCCACGGCGATGAGCATCACCGCGATGATGTTGAGTTCGTGCGTGCGTCCGGCGATGACCGAGCCGACGATCAGTGCGGTTTCGCCCGGCAGCGGAATGCCGATGCTTTCGAGGCCGATAAAGCCTGCGACCACGAGTAAACCATAGGCATGGACGAGATGAGCGACGGCGTGCATAGAATGTGGACCCGGACAGTGATCACTTATACATATTTTTAGGCAGTGAGAACTCCTTGACTTCCGCTTTCAGGCCTGCTGACGGGCGTGGAGGTCCGAGCTTGCCGGCGCGCGAGACTGCCGTTTGTTCCGCGCGTCTTGTCTAATTTCCATTCGGTCGCACCATGTACAAGGACCTGCGTCACTTTATCGACCTCGTAGACCGGTTGGGGGCGTTGCGCCGGATCGACGGTGCCGATGCGCGCTTTGAAATCGGCGGCATTACCGAAGTTGCGGCCGGGCTGTCTGACTGTCCGGCGCTTTTGTTCGATCGTGTAAAGGGCCATAAGCCGGGCTTCCGCGTCTTCACCAACCCCACCACCAATGTGCAACGCGCGGCGCTTGCGCTGGGACTTTCCCCGAACCTGCGGCCGCTCGACGCGCTCAAGGCGTGGATGGAGAAACGCAAGTCGCTGAAGCCACTTGCGCCGGTTGCAGTGCGGGATGCCGCGTTCCTGGAGAATACGCTGGCCGGTTCCAACGTCGATATTGCGCGTTTTCCGGCGCCGATCTGGCACCGCAATGACGGCGGGCCGTTCATCGGTTCCGGATCGATCGTGGTCATGCGCGATCCTGATTCCGGCTGGATCAATGCCTCGATCTACCGCGTGCAGGTGCATGGACCAAACAGAGTCACCGTTCAGTTCGATCACGGCGGACGCCACGGCGC
>DATJTL010000245.1:0-4480 GCA_035503415.1 Xanthobacteraceae bacterium | reverse complement strand
GCCTTCGAGCTTCGGTCCGAGCAACGCGTGCAGCGCATAGTAGACCGGCGGGTGATTGAGATAATTGGCCTGATCGGTGAATTGGAAGGTCTTCGGGTCGAGCAGCCGCATCCGCTGCAGCGCAGGCCACGCATTCCCGCCATGCTGGATCGCCGCCACATAGGAGGCGTGCGCAACCTCGTCGAAGCCCTGGGTGATTTCCTTGCGTTTCGCGCCCAGCAGCGCGGCGAGAACAAACAGGGCGAGGACGATCGCGGCGATGGAAAAATTTGCCGTTGCGGGGATGCTTAAACCAGGCTTCGCATAAGCCTGAGGGCCGGGCACGGAACCAGACAGAGAGCTGGACATGAGGTGAAAAATGCGCGTCAGGTGTTAAATATTCGCTAGACTGGCGCCCCGATCACTCACTCACCACCTGTATGACCCTACATCAATCGAAGGACTTGTCATGATTGACGTACATTACTGGACCACGCCAAACGGCCATAAGATCACGATTTTCCTCGAAGAGGCCGGGCTGCAATACAAGATCATTCCCGTCAACATCGGCAAAGGCGAGCAATTCAAGCCGGAGTTTCTGACGGTCTCGCCGAACAACCGCATTCCCGCCATCGTCGATCACGAGCCACCCGACGGCGGCAAGCCGATCTCGGTGTTCGAGTCGGGCGCGATCTTATTTTACCTCGCCAACAAGACCGGAAAATTCATCGCCAAGGACATGCGCGAGCGCATGCAAACGATCGAGTGGCTGTTCTGGCAGATGGGCAATCTCGGGCCGATGTCCGGCCAGAACAATCACTTCAGCAATTACGCCGTCGACAAGATTCCCTACGCGATGGATCGCTATCGCAACGAGGTGAACCGCCTCTACGGCGTGATGAACAGGCGGCTCGCCGACCATCAATACCTCGCCGGCGATTATTCGATCGCCGATATGGCGTCCTACCCGTGGGTGACGATCTGGGAGCGGCAGCACCAGAACATCGAAGACTTCCCGCACATCAAACGCTGGCTGGCCGCAATCAAGGCGCGGCCCGCGGTGGTGAAGGCGTATGAATGGACGGCGAAGATCAATCCGGGCCACGCCGGCATCCGCACCGCCGAAGAACGCGCCATCCTGTTCGGCCAGAGTGCGGCTTCGGTGAAGAGCGCCGCCGACAGCGCGGCGGGACGTTAGGACGTCATAAATCCGGCAAGTCGGCTCTACCCCCAAAGCGGACATCGCCGGGTGACCACGGCATGTCCGCTCAGTGCCATTCGCGTCGCTTTACCGAGGAAGCAGCCGCTGTCACTGCTCAAACAGTCTCACACTGGGTTTTCCTCGCCGCCGCGGCGGGTCTCGCCGGATCGTTCATCAGCCTCCAGGCCGTCGAGGAGCGGCCGTTGCACGGGCCGCTTCGCATCGCCGCCGGGGGGGACGCCAAATAGCATAGCTGTCCCGCTTGCTATGGCTTGCGCGGGAGTGCCATCAAGGCGCAAACGTACCGTACGAATCCATTGACGGCGGCTGCTAGAGCGTCGGTTACAACATCGCAAAACCATAGGATTACCGAGGCTTTGCCGTCGGAAGAAGAAAAGATCGTCATCAACAAGTCGGCGCAAAGCGCCGCACGATCCGCCGAACATAAGCTCACCAAGCCCGAGATCATCGCCATCATCGGCGGGCTTGCGCTGGCGATGTTCCTCTCCGCGCTTGACCAAACCATTGTCGCCACGGCGCTGCCGACGATCGGCCACGCGCTCGGCGACTTCGAGAACCTGCCCTGGGTGGTGATCGCCTATCTGCTGACCGCCACCATGGTGGCGCCGCTCTATGGGAAACTCTCCGACATCTACGGCCGGCGCCGCATGATGCTGGTCGCGCTCGGCGTATTCATGGCGGGGTCCGCGGTATCGGCCGCGGCGTCGAGCATGCTGGTCCTGATTCTCGGCCGTGCCCTGCAAGGTTTCGGCGGCGGCGGCATCGTACCGCTGACGCAATCGATCATCGCCGACATCGTGCCGCCGCGCGAGCGGGGCTATTACCAAGCCTATACCGGATCGGTGTGGATCACGGCGGGCGCCGTCGGCCCGTTGCTCGGCGGCTTCATCTCCCAGCATTTGCATTGGTCGATGATTTTTTGGCCCAACCTGCCGCTCTGTCTGCTCGCGGTCTTGTTGTCCAACCGTAAGCTCAAGCTCGTGCCGCAGCACGAGCGGTCACACAAGATCGATCTGGCCGGCGCCGGGCTGATGATGGCATCGGCGGTGACCTTGCTGCTGGCGCTGACTTGGGGCGGCACGCATTATCCATGGCTGTCGAAGCAGATCATTGCGCTCCTGATCGCCGCACCACTCTTGGTGGCGGCCTTCGTCTGGTGGATGAAGCGCGCGCCGGAGCCGTTCCTGCCCATTACCGTGCTCAACAATCCGATCATGCGCGTCGGCTGTATCACGAGCGCCTGCTCCCAGGGCGTCAATATCGGGCTGACCATCTATGTGCCGATCTATTACCAACTGGTCCACGGCTTGTCGGCGACCGCTTCCGGCATGGCGCTGATTCCCATCGTCATGATGACGACGCCGGGCTCGTTTCTGTCCGGCCGCGCCATGCTTTATCTCAATCACTACAAATGGGTCCCGATCGTCATGCTGAGCTTCGCCTCGACGGCGGTGATCCTGCTCGCGCTGTTTCCGATGATGCCGGTCTGGGTCGTCGCCATGATCATGTGTCTGGTCGGCATGGGAACCGGCAGCTCGTATCCGGTCGTCACCGTCTCGATCCAGAATGCGATTGCGCACCGTCAGATCGGTGTAGCGATGGGAACGATGAATTTTTTCCGCGCGCTGGCAAGCTCGTTCGTGGTCGCCATCATGGGCGCCATAATGCTTACCAATCTCGGCGTGGCGCCGGTTCGCGGCGGCCCGGCGACCACCGTGGCCACCGCGATGGTCGGCGCCACGAACGAAGATCTGGTGCTGCACACTTTCAGCTATATCTTCGGGCTGGGAGCAATGTTTCTGCTGGTCGCCATCGTGATGCTCATCATCATGGAAGAGCGGCCGCTGCGCACCACCGTGCTCGCGGCGCCGGTGCACAACACTCTGGCTGAAGCGGCGGAATGACGTGCCCGGAGTGGCAGCCCTCGAGGTCCTAGAATTTCTGGAAGAGCGGCGTGTCGCGATGTATAGCGCCTTGGGGTCGGCGTCGCCGTTGTCGGTGAGATGGGGCGCCACTGGCATCTGAGCGCGCTGATCGCCTGGGTGGCTCTGGCGACGTTGAAATCGAGAAACGTCACCCCTGCGGATTTGCAATCGAATTCGACGCGGAGCGGCACCGGCGATCTCAATTCCTGGGGTCATCCCCCGGAAGCGGACATCGGAACCGCTGGCATTTATGAGTACACAGCGTGTTTCCCGGACCAGCGGCGCACCGTTTCACGCTGCGCCGCATCCGGGAAACGCTGCTGAGACTCGCTACGGCGTGACGCCGCCGATGTAGCCCGCGATCTTCCAGGCGTCGCCATCCTTGGCGAAGCAGATCTGGTCGCTGGCGAGCGGCACGATCGAATCGGTCGGAATGAAGCCGGTCTTGCCGTCGGGCAGAGCGACGTGAATGAACGCCGGCGCGCCGGCGGCCGGCGGCGCCGAGTCGGGCAGCACGCGCACGAAATACAGGCCGAGCTTTTCGACGACGGGCGCAGTCGGCTCGCCCGCCGCACGCACCTCAACGGCGGGCTTGACCGGGAAACCCCAGTCCATCGGATCAGTGTCGGTCTGTTCAAACAGCGCCTGGAAGGCGCGCGGATCGAACGCGGGCGGCGCCGGCGCGCAATACAGACCCTTGCTCTGCGGCAATTCCGCGAGCGTCGGATCGGCGGCATCGCTGGCGATGATCTCCCAGCCGCCACTTTTCGGATTATCGAGATCGATGGCCTTGGCGAGATTGTCGATGCCGGATTTGTTCGGGTCGGCCAGATCCTTGCTCTGCACCCAGAAGAAACCCTGGTCCACGACCAGCTTGGCCAGCCCGGCGCGATCCTTGCCCTTGGCGACATCGGCGAGATTGTTGCGGAACGCTGTGAAGCTTGGATCGTTAAATGGTCCGGCCGGGGTGACTGACACCGGATTATAGGGTTTGATCGGCGCGGGTGGTGGCGGCGGCGGCGGCTGAAAGCCGACCGGCGGTTGCGGCAAGTCCTGCGCCAAACCGAGGCTGGGAGCGAGCGCCATCCCGATCTCGGCGGCACAGATCAGGGCGGAGGCAATCAAACGGCGGCGCATCGCGCAATCTCCAGAGTTCACATCAAGGCAATACCGCAGATGATAACGGCCAATTGCGACTGAGCTGCGGCAGTCCGTCACACCCTATAAACTACTCTGCGGCGGCGGCAAATCCGGCAATCATCCGGCCTTTTGGGTCGGCAAGCATTGTCTCCATTGTGCTTCAGCGAAGGATCGTCATGCCCTTTCCCTCTGTCATGCCCTACGCGCTTCCCGT
>DATJTL010000244.1:0-9052 GCA_035503415.1 Xanthobacteraceae bacterium | reverse complement strand
TCGTTCAATCCGGGCTACGAAAGATAATCAAAGGCAGGCGGAACGCCGGCAGATGCATAGGCAATGAGCTGCATCGGCGGATGCAGCGCGCGCCGAAGCGCGGCGCGCTCATCTGACGGCGTTCCGCCGCGGCACTTGCGGTAGCGAACTAACGCCACCGCTCAGCTCCAGCGCACTTCCCAGGACTTGGCTAAGAAACGGTCGTTAACCGCCTCCGCCTGTCCTAGTCCAGCGACGTAGTCGCAGACCGGTCATGATGCCGGCCGGGCGTTGTCCCGAAGCCGCCCGGGAGCAAAGGTGACAAGCCTTCGCCCGCGGGAACCGCTCTCGCTCCGCCGGCCGCTGTCAGGAGCCGGCGTCCTTTGAGAAGCGAGACAAAGCGGCATGTAACATGAACAGGGACAAACGTCAAGGGGGTTGGCTCTGAATTTGTGACGGAGTCGCTTGATCCCGGTCTTGATGTCACGGCCTCCCGCGCATGGGCGTGGGATGCTAAATAAGTGGGTGGCAGCGTATCTTGCGAGTGCGCTGCCGGTGGAGGACGCGAACATGGCCAAGCCGGTGATCTTCACGATTTCGGCCGCCTGGGATGACGAGGCGTCGGTCTGGAGCGGGCATTGCGACGATATTCCCGCCGCAGCGGACGCGCCGACGCTCGACGAGCTGTTGGCGAAGATCTCCGCAATGGCGCTTGACCTGTTGCCGGACAATCACCCCGGCGTCGACCCAACCTCGCTGTACTTGCAAATCACGGCGCTGCGCGAAGCCGAGCCGGCCGCGGCATAAATGGCGCCGCAGTTTGACAAGCCATTGCGGGGAATTATTGCGCGCCGCCGGCTGCGCTTTCGTCCGGCCGGGTGAGGGCAGCCATGAAATCTGGCACAGCCCCATAACCAAAAGAAACTTTGCGGTGCCGGTCGGCATTCCAAGCCGCCATACCGCCAATGCGATTCTTCGCCAGGCTGGTCTGCCAAAAGCGTTTTGATCGGGCGCCTAATAAATGCTGCCAGTTTAGAGCCGCGCGTCGACCCTTTCAGGGCTGACGCCCTCGATGACCTTGCAGTCGACGATCTTGTAGCGGCGCTCCAGCGCGTCGACATCGGCCTTGTGCCGCAGCTCGGACCGGCTCGCGCCGATCTGAAAGCCCAGCCAGAGACAGCCGGCCCAGCTTGCAATGGTCAGGATCACGCTATCCACGGATGCTGTAATGCGCCGGAACGGCCGTTAGTTCGACTGCAAAGCGCCGCCATGGTCGCCGAAGGTCTAACATCGGCCGGACAATCTTAAACGATGCGATCAGCGTGAATCGAGCGAAATGAAATCCGGAACGAATGTCCGGCTCAATCGCCGCTCCCGGGTTTCGCTGCGCTCAACCCGGGCTACGGCCCGCTATGCCCCCGCAATCCCCATCGCCTCGACGAACTCGCGGCGCACTTCGGGCGGCTGGCCGAAATGGTGGCGGAATTCGCGCAAGCGTTGCCGCAGGATTGGGTCGTTGTCGTAGTCAGAAAGCGCGATACCCTCGGTGTTGAATTCGCGCGCCATGTTGGGCAGCGCAATGCAGGCGGCTTCGTTGGCTGAGCGGATGAGGCCGCCGGGCTCCTTGCCCTCCGCCATCGCCTCGATCTCCTTGAAGAAGCGCGCCCGCATTATGGAAATGCCGACGTCGCTAGAGCGCAGATTCTCCTTGCTGCGGTCGGCGATGCGGCCCTGGCCGACCCAGGCGACGATGTCCTGGTTGATGACGTGGCTCGTGATCCAGCGGCCGCTTTCATCGCGGATCGGGCTTTTCCAGGTCGGTACGCGGCTCTGCACGTAAGGTTCGCGGCCGCGCGGCACGCGCATGAAGAACCAGGCCACTGAGAGCGTGTTCTCGTCGTCGACCGGGACGCGCCATTCGAAATGGCTGCCGAGATAGAAGGCGTTCGGCCACAGTGCGACGCGACCGACCGTCCAGTAGCGGTCTTCTTCGCTCTGCCCCTCGCGCACACGCTTATAGACGAAGCCGTGCTCGAACTCCTCGAATTTCAGTTTCAGATGCTTGGGCGCCGCATTCTTGTCGCCGCCGCGCAGGCGCGCGCCCCAATTGTCGTGCATCCACTCGAAATGCACCGGATCGATCGAGTTCTCCTGGCACTGAAACCAGTTGCACGGAATGTCGGCGACCACGATTTCGCGAAAGCCGTTTGCCCAGGTGAATGGTTCCCACACCGGCAGTTCCGGCACAGGCTTAGGACCCAGATAGGCGAACAGAAGGCCCGCGCATTCCTTGACCGGATAGGCGGTGATCTCGCAGCCCGACTTCGACGGCTTCGGATTGGTCGTGTCCTCGTAGGGCTGTTCGAGACAGCGTCCGGTCTCGTCGAAGTACCAGCCGTGATAGGAGCAGCGGATGCCTTTGTCCTCGACCCAGCCATAGGCCATGTCGGCGCGCCGGTGCGGGCAGTGGCGGCCGACCAGGCCATAGCGGCCGGAGCGGTCGCGAAACAGCACGAGGTCTTCGCCCAGAAGCCGCACCGGCTTGAGCGGATTTTTTTCAAGCTCGCTGGCGCCTGCGATGGGTTGCCAATAGCGGCGAAGCAGCGCGCCCATCGGCGTGCCGGGCCCGACGCGGGTGAGCATGTCGTTGCGAGCGGCGGTGAGCAGTCGTTCCTCCCTGGGCTTGGTCCGGCGGTCTGAGTTGGCGCCGATTATTCCATCTCTGGCGGCGGTCGGGGAGGGGGCGATAGCATGAGTGGTCGGATCGTATGGCAGGCCTTGATCGCTTGGATGCTTGTTTTTTGCGTTAACGATCTCGTCAAAGGCGGCGCCGTTGGGTCTCCGACAGACGCCTTTCGTGCCGAATTTCTATTCAATTCGAATTGGTTTTCTTATTGGGGGTTCAAGACTTCCGCTGTTTTATGGCCTAATGAGCGCGGGCAAAGAGGCGGGCGTCACCGAAACGATCGAATGGTTTGTGGAGCCGGCGCAGGGCGTGCCGGGCGCCGGTGCCGCCGCCAACGCCGCGGCCGCCGATCATGTGCGGGCGCGCCGCGACGAGAAGCGGGCCAATTCGGTCGGCGTCGCCATCACGACCTCGCTCCTCTTCGTCTTGCTCATGGCCGCAATCCTGGTCGGTGGACACGCCGCGATTGCGCCGCTCCTTGGCCGCGCCGTCGCCGTGCGCGACTCCAAGGGAGTAGGCGATGTCGTCTACACCATGCCGGACGGCGTGTTCTGCCGTCACATGTCGTTCAATAATACGACCGCGGAGGTCACGGAGAGCGGCGTCGAGCCGTGTCCGGACCGAATCGGCGCCGGGTCACGGCCGAGTTCCACGCGATTCGAATGGGGCGGCCATTAGGAACTAACTAGTTCCGAGTCGTCGCCCGAACTCCTCCCGGATTCCCGCTTGCGCGGCAATGCGCGGCGAATGTTTCAACTCAGTCGCATCCCTCTTTAGGGCTAGTACCGAATCTCCGCGTGCCCCGTCCGCTCGCGCCCTTATTCTCACCTCAATCGCGTGTCCCTCGTTGGCCGCTGCGGCCCGCGGCCAAACCTTGCGCGTCTTAGCTTAGTCTGATGCGAAAGCCGTCGACGGCGCTTTCGGCGGACGCTACGTTGCGCGTAATCGAAACTCGAGAGGGAACACAGATGCGAACCTTGCGCCTCGTCTGTCTGCTTGCCGTGCCAGCAGGCCTATTTCTCGGCGTGCTCAACGCCGCAAGTGCGCAGAGCCAGGAGGCAACGCAGGCCTGCACACCCGACGCGATGCGGCTTTGCTCGGAATTCATTCCCGACCGCGAGAAGGTCACGATCTGCATGATGCACAAGCGCTCGCAGCTCAGCAAACCGTGCCGCGTCGCCATCGCCGATATGCACAAAGAGCACCGCGTGTACCGTCACCGCCCGCGGCACCGCTACTACCATCACCACGACTGACGCGGCTTGCCCCGCGCGCGGCCCGCGCGGCTACATCGGCTTGATGCCGAGCGCTTTGGCGAAGGCCGCGATCTTGGCGCGCTGCTCGTCGATCGATCGGGCGAATTCTTCTGACCCGCCGATGTTGAGAACCTGGCCGGTCGCCTCCAG
This sequence comes from Xanthobacteraceae bacterium, assembly GCA_035503415.1. Taxonomy (GTDB): domain Bacteria; phylum Pseudomonadota; class Alphaproteobacteria; order Rhizobiales; family Xanthobacteraceae; genus BOG-931. Next base: position 4,981 of record DATJTL010000244.1, on the reverse strand, counting down.
ACGGTCCTTGATCATCGGATCGGCGACCGCCGCGAAATCGGCGCTGATGCGGGAACGCAGTCGCGGCGGCATGTCGGGCGGCCCGAACAGGCCGACCAGGCCGTCGAGCGTCAGCGCCGGATAGCCAGCCTCCTTCACCGTCAGCAGGTTCGGCTCGGCCGGCGCGCGCGACGTGTTGGTCACCGCAAGGAGCTTGATCTTGCCGGCGGCGAGTTTGGGCTGCACGATCGCCAGCGCCGCCTCGTAGACCTGCACGCGCCCTTCACCGAGATCTTTCGCCGCGTCGACCGGATTGCGGTACGGCACTTTGGTGATCTGCAGCCCCTCGGCATTGAGCCAGCCGGCGAACATGAAATCGAGCGCGCCGGTAACGCCCGCCCAGTTGAGCTTGCCCGGCTCGGAGCGGGCGAGTGCCACCAGATCTTTCAGCGAGTTCACTTTCAGATCGGCCGGCACCGAGATGGCCACGACGGTGTTGGACACCTGCGCGATCGGCGCCAGATCGACCGGCTTGTAGGGCAGGTCCGCATGCAAATACGGATGCGCGGTGAACGAGGAGGCGGGCGAGAACAGCAATACATGATCATCGTGTGCGGTGATGAAAGCGTTGATGGCGACGAGCCCGTCGCCGCCCGGACGATTTTCGACCACCACCGGCTCTCCCCAGCGCTTGCTCAGCCGATCGGCGAACAGCCGCGCGGTGATGTCGGAGCCGGAGCCGGGACCGAGCGGCACGATGAATTTGACCGAGTGCGTCGGCCAGGCGGTTTGCGCCGGCGCAAACGATGCGGCCGAAGCTGCGGCAACGAGCCCAAGTGCAGCAGCAAACAAAGAGTGCAGTTTCAACCGCATCGTTTCCTCCCCGACCTGCGTGCGGTTCGCCGCTTACTGCAAGGGCTTGACGCCAAGCACCTTGGCCATGCTTGCGACCGTGGCGCGCTGCTCCTCGATCGATTTGGCGAACTCCGCCGGCCCGCCGATATTCGGAGTCTGGCCGGTCTGAGTGAGGCGCTCTTTGATGGTGTCGTCGGTGACCGCGCGAATGTCGGCGGTGATGCGCTGGCGAAGTTCGTCTGACATGCCGGGCGGACCGAACAGGCCGACCAGCCCGTCGAGCGAGAGCGCCGGATAGCCGGCTTCCTTCACTGTGGGCAGGTCGGGACGGGCCGGCGCGCGCGACGTATTGGTCACCGCCAAGAGCTTGATCTTGCCGGAGTCGAGTTGCGGCCGCACGATCGCCAGCGCCGGCAGATAGACCTGCACGCGGTTCTCGCCGAGATCCTTGGCGGCGTCGACCGGGTTCTTGTACGGCACCTTGGTCATGTCGAGGTGCTCGAGCGTAAGCCAGCCGCCGAACATGAAATCGTTGGTGCCGGTAACGCCCGCCCAGTTGAGCTTGCCCGGTTCGGACTGGGCGAGCGTAACGAGGTCCTTCATCGTATTGACGTGAAGTTCGGTCGGCACCGCGACGACGATGATGGTGTTGGAAATCCGCGTGATGGGAACAAGGTCGCTCGGCTTGTACGGCAAATTGTCGTGCTGATAGGGATGCGAGATGAAGGAGCCGGACGGCCCGAACCACAGCACGTGGTCGTCATGCGCCATCACGAAGGCGTTGATGGAGACGAGCGCGTCGCCGCCAGGCCGGTTGTCCACGATCACCGGCTGACCCCAGCGCTGGCTGAGGCGGTCCGCCAACAGCCGCGCGCCGATGTCGGCGCCGCTGCCGGCGCCAAGCGGAACGATGAACCTGACCGGCCGTGTCGGCCACTTCTCCTGCGCCGCGGCGCTACTTGCGCCCGCGAGCGCGGCGCCCAACACAACAATCAACGCGCAAGCCGCGGCGATGATGCCCTGCAGCTTAAGCCGCATGATGTCCTCCCCCGTTTTTATCTCGTTGTCTTCTCAAGTCAGTGCCGTTTAGGCGGACGCGTCAAGTCTCCAATCCGCTCGGCACGTTCTTGTTCTCGCTTTCGAGCTTCATGCCGGCGGCGAGCGCCATGGTTTCGGCCAGGGCGGCGAAATCCTTCTGCAGATAGTCTTCCGGGTTTTTCTGCAGCATCGCGGCGCCGAAATGGTTCTGCAGCACCTCACGCGTCGCCGCCGTCACCGGCATCGGCACGTCCATTTCGCGGCCGAGTTCAAGGCCGAGATCGAGGTCCTTGCGCAGCAGTTCCGGCGTGAACGTGGTGGTCCAGTCGAGATTGACCAGCGCCGGCGATTTGTAGCGCGTGAACATCGAGCCCATCACGCCGTTGTTGAGGAAGGCCAGAAAGGCGTGGCGCGGCACACCCATCTTGTTGGTAAGCAGGGTGATCTCGATCAAATTCTCGATCACCACGCCGAGCATGACGTTGTGCGCGATCTTGCAGACGCGGGCGAGCTCGCCGTCGCCCACATAGGACACGCCCTGCGGGGCGAATATCTCGATCAGCGGCATCGCGGTCTTGCAGGCGGCTTCGGGGCCGGAGACAACGGCGGAGAGCTTGCCCGCCTTGATGACCTTGGCGTTGCCGCTCACCGGCGCGGCGACAAAGTCGGAGCCGAGCTGTTTGAGCTTGTCGCGGATCGCCGCCGATTCCTCGACCGCGATCGTCGAACAGTCGACCACGATCGGCGGCATCTTGCCGGCCTGGCTGCACACGCCGTCCTTGCCGTAGAGCACCGCCTGCACACTCTTGCCGGTGTCGAGGATGGAGAACAGCACGTCCACATCTTTAAGCTCGGACAGATGGTCGACGACTTTGCCGCCGAGCTTGGCCAGTGGCTCCGCCTTGGCCCGCGTGCGATTCCAGATCGTCACGTCATGGCCGGCCTTGATGAGCCGTTCGGCCATCGGCGCGCCCATGCGGCCCATGCCGATCCAGCCGATTTTCTGCGCGTTCTTCGTGGCCATCGGAAATTCTCCTGTTGTCCAGCGTTACCTAGCACAGGGGGCGGCCGCCGCAACGGCTTGCCGCCGCGTGAGCGGGTTTGTAGGTTGGCGCCATGCAACAGGCCGTTCAGCTTGCGGACCTCACGGCAAAACCAGCCGCCGGCAAAACGGGTGTGCTGCGCCATGTCCTGCGCAATGTTTTCCCGTTCATCGTCGCCGGTGCGGTGTGGGATACGGTTGCGCATCTTGGCGTCTTCCCGGCGCAATTCTTCCCGTCGCTGGAGACGATCGGCGCAACCTTCGCCCGGCTCACGCTTGACGGCACGCTGCTGCATCACACGCTCGACACGCTGATCCGCCTTATCGCCGGCTTTGCCATCGCGGCCTTGGTGGGCGTCACTATCGGCGTGCTGATGGGGCGCTCGCGCCGGGTCGAGGATTATTTGTTGCCGCTCATCAGCATCGGCGCGCCCATCCCGGGGCTCGCTTATGCGCCGCTGTTTCTGCTGTGGTTCGGTCCCGGCAACGTGCCGTCGGTGCTGCTGGTCGCGTTCGTGTCCGCTTTCCCGGTCATCTACAATTCCTGGACCGGCGTTAAGGCGGTGAAGGATATCTGGGTGCGCTCCGCGCAGGCCATGGGCGCCAACGATCGCCGCCTCTTCCGCCACGTCATCCTGCCCGGCGCGCTGCCATACATCATGACCGGCCTTCGCCTCGGGCTGGCGCAGGCCTGGCGCATCCTGGTCGCCGTCGAAATGCTTGCTGCGGTGCCGTGGGGACTGGGCTGGATGATTTTCGGCGCGCAGGAATTCCTCAACACCGACGTGATGCTCGCCGGCATTGCGGTGATCGCGCTGATCGGCGTCGGTCTGGAGAAACTGGTATTCGCACCGCTGGAGAATTTCACCGTGGTGCGCTGGGGCATGATGGTGTCATGAACGCGGATCGGGTGCGCTCGCTGCGGCGCGGCTTCACCAGCATCGTCGTCGTCGCCGCGCTCTACGAGGCGGCGGCGCGGAGCGGCTATTTCGCGCCGGCGCTGATGCCGACGCTGCCGACGGTCGCGCACACGCTTGCCGGCATGGTGCTCGACGGCACCATGTTCGGCCATATCGCCGCCACGCTCGCTCGCGTGCTGATCGGCTTCGGCATGGCGGTGGCGGTCGGGCTGCCGCTCGGCGTGCTGATGGGCCGCTTCCGGCCGGTGGAGTCTTTCGTCTTGCCGCTCGCCAGCGCGCTGATGCCGATTCCGTCGCTCGCCTGGATCCCGGTTTTTATTCTGTGGTTCGGGCTCGGCAATACGGTGACGGTGCTGATCGTGTTCTACGCCGCAGTGTTTCCGATGCTGCTCAACACCTGGACCGGTGTGCGTTCGGTCAATCCGATCTGGCTGCGCGCGGCCGGCGCCATGGGCGCCGACGAGACCAAGCTGTTCTGGAAGGTGATCATTCCGGGCGCCTCGCCGTTCATCATCACCGGCTTGCGGCAATCGTTTCTGCGCTCCTGGATCGCGGTGATCGGGGCCGAAATGCTGGCGGCTTCGGCCTGGGGATTGGGCTGGGTGATCTTCGACGCCCAGCAGTTTCTCAACGCCGACGTGATGATGGCCTCGATCCTGGTGATCGGGCTCATCGGCTTTGCCTCCGAACGGCTGGTGTTCGGCTCACTCGAACGCGCCACGATCTACCGCTGGGGCATGGCGCGCATGGCGAAGGGGTAGTTGTTTCCTCACCTCGCCCCCGTGTCATCATCCGCGAAGGCGGATGATCCAGTATTCACCGTCTGCACGCGTTTACTGGATGCTCCGCTTTCGCGGAGCATGACAATGTGTCACTCCGGCTTCAAATTGGCGTCCTTGATGATCTCCTGATACTTGGCGATATCGCCGCGCACGAAGGCGGTGAATTGATCGATCGACATGGCCGAAATTTCCGGGCCGATCGCTTTCAGCTTGGCGTTGACCGTCGGTTCGAGAATGATTTTGTTGATCGCGCCATTGAGCTTCTGGGCGATGTCCATCGGCAGGCCGCGCGGCCCAAAGAAGCCGACCCACAGCGGAAAATCGAAATTGGAGATCCCGGTGGCCTCGGCGACCGTCGGCAGGTT
>DATJTL010000243.1:0-4665 GCA_035503415.1 Xanthobacteraceae bacterium | reverse complement strand
GGTTCGACCACGCAGCGCCGGCCTTCTGTATCGACCTCGATGATCCGGTTGAGGTGCTCGGAGCAGTCGATGACCACCGACCGGTTGACGGTCTGGCCGGATTGCGACGTCCCGCCTCCGCGCGGCGTCACCGGCACGCCCTCGGCGCGGCAAATGCCGATTGCCCGTTCGGCCTCCTCCATCGTGCGCGGGGTGACCACGCCCACCGGCATGATCTGGTAGTGGGACGCGTCGGTTGCGTAGCGGCCGCGGGTGAAGGCGTCGAAGTGGACTTCGCCCACGCCTTCCGCCTTCAGGCGGCGTTCGAGCCCCGGCAGTAGTATTGCGGGCAATTTCTAACCCCATGGGGAGAAGAAGCTTGACCGCAATGTCGCATTCGCTATTCAACCCCACAAGCCGCGAGCGCCCCTCCGCCAGGTTTCCCCGGGGCCGCTCAATTTATCCGAAGGAGTAGCGAAAAATGCCGCAGAATGCCTCGCGCGCCGCCGGGCGCCACTTCCTGCAGATTCCGGGGCCGACCCCGCTGCCGGACCGCGTGCTGCGGGCAATGGACGCGCCGCTGATCGACCATCGCGGCCCCGAATTCGCCAAACTGGCCAAGCGCTGCCTCGACGGCATCAAGACGATCTTCAAGACCACCAATCCGGTCATCATCTATACCGCCACCGGCACCGGCGCCTGGGAAGCGGCTCTGGTTAATACGCTCTCTGCCGGCGACCGCGTGCTGATGGTCGAGACCGGCCAGTTCGCCACGCAATGGAAGACGATGGCGCAGAAGCTCGGGCTCAAGCCGGAATTCATTCCCGGCGATTGGCGCACCGGCGCCGATCCGGCCAAGATCGAGGAGCACCTGCGCAACGACAAGGCGCACGAGATCAAGGCGGTCTGCGTGCTGCACAACGAGACCGCCACCGGCTGCCTGTCGCCGATCGATCAGGTTCGCAAAGCGATCAACGCCGCCGGCCATCCGGCGCTGCTCATGGTCGACACCATTTCGTCGCTCGCCTCGACCGACTATCGGCACGACGAGTGGGGCGTCGACGTCACCGTCGGCGGCGCGCAGAAGGGTTTGATGCTGCCCCCCGGCATGTCGTTCAACGCGGTGAGCGACAAGGCGCTGGCCGCGTCGAAGACCTCGAAGCTGCCGAAATCGTTTTTCTCGTGGGAAGACATGCTGACCATGAACAAGGTCGGCTTCTTTCCCTACACGCCGGCGACGCAGATGCTGCAGGGCCTCGCCGTGTCGCTCGACATGCTGCACGAGGAAGGCCTCGACAACGTCTTCGCGCGCCATCACCGGCTCGCCGAGGCCACGCGCCGCGCCGTGCGCGCCTGGGGTTTCGACATCCTCTGCCGCGATTCAAAATATTATTCGCCGACCATCACCGCGGTGCTGTTGCCGGACGGCCACGACGCCGACGCCTTCCGCGGCCTGGCGCTGGAGACGTTCAACATCTCTTACGGCGCAAGCTTCGGTCCGTATGCGAAGAAATATTTCCGCATCGGCCACCTCGGCGACATCAACGACGGCTGGATGATGGGCGCGCTGGCGGCGACCGAGATGGCGCTCGCGGTGGCCCGCATCCCGCACAAGAAGGGCGGCGTGCAGGCGGCGATGGATTACATAGTCTCGACGCAATCGAGCGGCGCGCGCGTCGCGGCGGAGTAGCCCGTCATTCCGGGGCCGGCCGAAGGCCGGAACCCGGAATCCATAATCACCTGATACGCAGAACTGTCCGAGCCCGTTCTGCAAGAACTGTTCTGCAAGTGCAGTGGTTATGGATTCCGGATTTGCCGCTTCGCGGCAATCCGGAATGACAATTACGAATGACACTCTAGCTCAGCGGCACGGCGCCGACCTGATCCTTGAAGGCCTGACGCGACGAGATCGCGGCGTACCAGCGCTCGAAATTCTTCAGCGGCGGGCGGTCGGGCACGAGCTGCCGGTAGCGATAGGCCATGATGCCGACCGGGATATCGCCGTAGGAAAACGCATCGCCGGCGAGATACGCGGTCTTTCCGAGCTGCTCTTCCACCATGACCATGGCGGCCGTGGTGTTCTTCTTGCCGGCCTCGATCGCCGCGTGGTCGCGCTTCTCCGGCGGCGTGCGAATAAGGCCCCAGAACACCGGCGTGATCGCGGGCCCGCAGACCGACAATTGCCAATCCATCCATTGGCTGGCGCGCCCGCGTGCTTTCAGATCGATGGGCTCGAGCACGGCCGAGCGGTGCTTGGCGGCGAGATAGCGCACGATCGAGTTCGACTCCCACAGTAGAAAGCCGTCCTCTTCTTCGAGCGTGGGCACGAGCCCGTTGGGATTCATCGCCAGATAGGCCGCTTCGCGGTTCTTGCCGAACGCGCCGCCGATATCGATGCGCTCGTGCGGCAGGCCGATCTCGCTGACCGCCCACATCACCTTCTGCACGTTCGACGAGGTATTCCGCCCCCAGATTTTGATCACGCTCAGCCTCCGCAATTATTGTCATGCCCCGCTCAAGCGGGGCATCCAGTAAACGCCAGCGTCGCGGCAAAAGGCAATGTCGGTGACTACTGGATCGTCCGCTGGAGCTTGTCATCGGGCCGGCCACTTCGGGCCGGACCCGTTGGCGGACGATGACAGTTGTGTTTGATCACGATTGTTCTCCCGCACTCCTCATCGTCATGGCCGGGCATAGCCGTTCGAAGAACGGCGTCGCTTCGCTCGCCTATGTCCCGGCCATCCACGACTTTTGCCTCGCGTATCTTGTAAGACGTGGATGCCCGGCACAAGGCCGGGCATGACGGGTCGGCGCGGACGATGACACGGCATTACTCGAGCCGCCGGGCTTCCTCGGGCAGCATGATCGGAATGCCGTCGCGGATCGGATAGGCGAGCTTGGCCGCCCGCGAGATCAGCTCCTGCTTCTCCGCGTCGTATTCGAGCGGACACTTGGTCAGCGGGCAGACCAGGATTTCGAGCAGCTTCGGATCAACGGTATCGGCAGGACGGTCGGTGGGAGTGGACATTTTGGAATCCTTACGGCGGCTTATATTAGCTCGTCATTGCGAGCGAAGCGAAGCAATCCAGCCGGCAGCGTGGGACTGGATTGCTTCGTCGCTTTCGCTCCTCGCAATGACGGCGATCATTGCAGTGGCGTCTCGCCGGGCGTCTTGCTCTTGGCAAGCTCGATTTGCGTCACCGCGATGAGGATCTCGGCGCGGGTCTTCAGATCGGGCGCCTCCAGTAGCGCCTGTTTCTCGGCGGTGTCGTAGGGCGACATCATCGCGAGCGCGTTGACCAAGGCTTCGTTGGGCGCGTTCTCGATGCCCTGCCAGTCGGCCTTGAGGTTGTTTGCTTTGAGAAAGGCCGTCAGCGCGCGCAGCAGCTCCTTGCGGTCGACCTCGTCCTCGCCCTTGCGCGCAATGAAGTCGTCGGCAAACGGCTGGTAGCTGACGTGGCACTGCCGGTATGGCGTCGCCACCGGAAGCTCGGCCTCGATGCGAAAGCGCGCGACGCCCGTGAGCTGGATGAGATAGCGGCCGTCGCCGCTCTCGGCCAATTGGGTGATCCGCCCGACGCAGCCGACGCGGAACAGGTTCGGCTTGTTCGGGTCCGATCCGGGATGGGCGGGATCGGGCTGAATCATGCCGATGAGGCGCATTCCCGAGCGCAACGCGTCATCGATCATCGCCATGTAGCGCGGCTCGAAAATGTTGAGCGGCATCTGCCCGCGCGGCAGCAGCAAGGCTCCCGGCAGCGGGAACACCGGGATCACGTCCGGCAGGGCCTCAGGGCCCCGATAGACCGCGTTGATCGGCATGGGTGTCACTCCACCCTGGATCCCCTCATCCTGAGGCGCGAGCGAAGCGAGCCTCGAAGGATGACAAACCTCGGGCGCTTCGGCCTCATCCTTCGAGGGCCGCTTCGCGGCCACCTCTGGATGAGGAATTAGGTAGCACTACGAAAACAATATCGAAGATAGCCGCTTGCGGCCCTCGATGGTGGCTTCGTCGGTCCCGCCCCAGGCGTCGAAAAACTGGACAAGCTGCTTGCGCGCGCCGTCGTCGTTCCATTTGCGGTCCCGCTTGACGATCGTGATGAGCTGCTCGAGCGCATCCATGCGGCGGCCATTGCCGTTGAGCGCGACCGCCAGATCGAACCGCGCCTGATGATCGAGCGGATTGGCGGCGACCTTCTGCTCCAGCTCGGTGAGCGGTCCGACATTCTTCGCCTGCTCGGCAAGCTCGAGCGCCGCGCGCGCCGCCGCGACCGATGATTCGTTGCGCTTTGCCTCCGGCACCATGTCGAGCGTCTGCTTCGCCTGTTCGAGCGCGCCGGTCTCCACGTAGCAGCGCGCCAGCCCGGCCAGCGCGGCAACGTTGCCGTTGTCCTCGGCGAGAAGCTGCGCATAAAGGTCCGCCGCGCCGGCAGGATCGCCTTCGGCGAGCGCTGCGTCGGCCGCCTTCAACAGATGTTCCTCGCCGCCGATGCGGTCCTTGGTGAGCCGTTCGAGGAATGCGGTCACCTGGCTTTCCGGCAGCGTTCCCATGAAGCCGTCGGCCGGCTGGCCGTTGACGAAGGCGATCACGGCCGGGATCGACTGGATGCCCATCTGGCCGGGGATGGCCGGATGCTCGTCGATGTTCATCTTGACGAGCTTGACCTTGCCCTTGGCCGCCCGCAC
>DATJTL010000242.1:0-4129 GCA_035503415.1 Xanthobacteraceae bacterium | reverse complement strand
GCCAGCCCGCGCGGCAAAGCACTCGGATTTTTTTGTCGAACTTGACGGCGTGACGCTCGATTACGGCCGCGGCGAACGCCGGATCAAAGCGCTGGGGCTGACCAACTTGCGTATTGAACAAGGCGATTTCGTCGCCTTGGTCGGTCCGTCGGGCTGCGGCAAGTCCACCATCCTCAAACTGGTCACGGGCCTTCTGACCGCCAGTAGCGGTTACGTCTATGTCGCCGGCCGCGAAGTCGGCGCCAGGGCCGTGCGCGTCGGCATGGCGTTCCAGAACCCGACGATGCTGCCGTGGCTGACGGTGCGAGACAACATCATGTTGCCTCTCAAAATCGTACCGCCGTTCCGCGAGCAATTTCGGCAGAAGCGCAAAACCGAATTCCGCGACCGCGCAGAAGCTTTGCTCACGGAGGTCGGGCTCGCCAATTTCGGCGACAAGCATCCCTGGCAGTTGTCGGGCGGCATGCTGCAGCGCGCTTCGCTGTGCCGCGCGCTCATTCACGAGCCGCAACTGTTGATGCTCGACGAGCCATTCGGCGCGCTCGATCAATTCACGCGCGAAGAGCTGTGGGCGATCATGCAGGATCTGTGGATGAAGATGCGGCCGACCGTGCTGCTCGTCACCCACGACCTGAAGGAGGCGGGTTACCTCGCCAATCGTATTTGCGTCATGAGAGCGCGGCCGGGAGAGATCATCGACGATGCCGCGGTGCCGTTCGCGAGGCCGCGCACGATCGAAATGTCGTATACGCCGGGTTTCGTGTCGATGACACAGCGCTTGCGCGAGCTCATCGTTGCCGCCCGTCCCGCCAAAGAGGCCGCCTGATGGATGCACAGATTCGCCGCCGCCTCGCTTCGGCTTTGTTCATCGTCGGTTTTTTCGTGCTCTGGGAGGTTTTGTGCCGGGGCTTCGGGGTCAGCGACATCGTGCTGCCGAAGCCGAGCCAGATCATCGTAACGCTGGTCGAGCGCATGCCGGCCCTGTGGCCGCACGCCTTGCAGACGCTTTACACCACGCTGGTCGGGTTCGCGTTCGGCATCGTGATCGGCGTCCTTCTGGGCGTGCTGATCGGTTCGTCGCGGCTCGCCTACGACGTGGCCTATCCGCTGCTGATCGGCTTTGCCACCATACCGAAGGTGGCCGTTGTGCCGATCTTCGTGCTTTGGTTCGGCGCGGGCACGGTGCCGGCGGTGCTGACCGCGATGATCATGAGCATCTTTCCGATCGTCGTGAACGTCGCCACCGGGCTCGCCACCACCGAACCCGAGCTCGAAGACGTGATGCGGGCGCTGCATGCCAGCAAGTTCGACATTCTCTGGAATGTCGGCCTGCCGCGCACCATGCCCTACTTTTTCGCGTCGCTGAAAGTGGCGGTGACGCTTGCCTTCGTCGGTACGGTGATTTCCGAGACCGTGGCGTCAAACCGCGGCATCGGCGACGTGATGATGATCGCTAGTTCAAATTTCGACGTCCCCTTGGTCTTTGCCGGCCTGCTGATTCTCGCCTTTTTGGGCGTTGCGCTCTACGCGGTGTTCTCGTTCCTGGAAGCGCGCATAACGGGGTGGGCCCACCGCAAGAACGATCTGGCGATGGGCTGAACTTCAACGCCGTCTATTGCTTGGTCCACTTCGTGCCGTCCGACCAGTCGATCGAGTGGTCGGGCCGCACAATGCCGAGCGAATTGAGTGTGCCGCCGGCGGTGATCGTGGAAGCGCTGGTCAGCATGGCGTCGGCGGCGGCGCCGTTGTCGCCTTTGATTTGCAGGCTCTTGCCGGATTGCGAAATCGATGGGGCAGCCCCGGGCCACAGGCAGGGATCGGGATTGGGCTGACATTTGTATGTGCCGCTGAGGTCGGCGGAGGCGGCGGGAGCAGCCGGGGCGGCGGGGGTGGCAGGCGTTTGGGTTTGGCCCTGCGCCTCGACGCGGCCGCCCAGCGCACCAAGCGCGAGGATGGCGGCGGCGAACACGACTATTTTGCGGCTTTTAGTTTGAAGCATCGGCTTCCTCCCTGAATGTTACGATTGCAACGCTGGAGACTGCACTTGGAGCGCATCCCGTTTCCACTGAATCGGGATACGTTCCAAATTCTTATAGTGGCGCATGTTCGGATCGGAAAACCGGTAGCCACTTTTTCCGGACATGCGCTAGGAACCGCGTCCCCCTCATCGCTGTGCGTAGAGCCCGCGCAGCGTATTCGGCGGATCGTGGGGCTGCCAAGTGATATCGGCGATCTTCCAGCCGTCGAGCTTGACGAGATCGAGTGCGACAAGCGTCGGCTTGCCGGAATTGTTGAATTTGACGGTCGCTTTCGCTTTGGCGGGGCCGGCATCGCTCACCGCGAAGGCGAAGGCGGCGATGTCCCAATCCTGCGCGTCGACGAACGGGTCGAAATCGAGCGTTGCGACTTCGTTGCGCCGCTCGGCTTCGGTCTGGTCCTTCCTGATCAGTGCGGCGAGCGCCGGTTCGAAGTAACGCCGCACAGCTGCATCGCTATCGAGCGCAATGCCATTGCCGTTCTTGCCCACATAGGTGTCGTAGATGCCCGCCACGAAATCGTGCGCCGAGGTGTCGGCGGCTGCCGCGGGCAGGGCGGCCGCAGCGCAGGCGGTTCCAAGAAGGAGCGCTTGAAGAAGAATTTGGCGCCGTGTCGGCATCGTCGGGGTCTAGTCGTGAATCGCCGCTGGATCGCCTCAATATCAGACCCACATTGACCTTACATTGCGCCGATTTGGCGCGCCCACGGCGGCACAAGTCGCACAGGCTCTTGTGCACCGGGCAGGCATGGCCGCCGCCGGCTTCGGAAGTGGCTTGAGGAATCGGCCGAGGACTTGCGCGCTCTGTCGCCAAGAGGCATGAGAAAGGCGGCGTGAAGGAGTGTAGCTCAACTGGCTAGAGCACCGGTCTCCAAAACCGGGGGTTGGGGGTTCGAGTCCCTCCACTCCTGCCAGGAACTCCGCCGACGCAAAATATTCGGCTGCTAGTAATGCCAGAGACACGCCTGAGAGCCGGGGAGGCGCCCGCCTCTTCTGTGCTGGGGTAGATTTCAATGCATCCAGCGCATTCCTAATAGGCAGCAGGCGCTAGCGTTAATTTTTTCGTAAAAAATACAATAAAATCAATGGTATGTGGCGATCCGCCCGCTTGCCGCTGGCTGTTCAGCACGGCCGAATTGGTTTAATAATCCGTAAATCGGAAGATCGTGCGGCATGATCCTTCAGAATCTTCCGGTGACGAGCGCTCGGTCAAGGGCGCCGATGCAATGAACGGGGCCAAATGGCGGGCAGGTGCGTGACCGCGCTGGGCGTAAGCGTCCAACCGGCGCGAAAACACGAAGGGGCGGCTCCGCAGGCCGCGCGTTTTCGTACGCCTTGCACCGTGGCGGCGCTTTTCGCAGCTGTGCTTTTGCCACTCTGCCCCTTGCCGGCATTGGCGCAGCATTTGCCGACCGGCGGGACGGTGGTGACGCCCGGCACGACTATCGTGCAGCCCAATTCCACGACGCTCAACATCAATCAGACCACCAATCAGGCGATCATCAATTGGAACACCTTCTCCGTCGGCCGCGGCGATACGGTGAACTTCAATCAGCCGAACGCTGCATCATCGACGCTCAATAGGGTCACCGGCTCGACGCCGTCCTGGATCGCCGGCACCATAAACGCGCCCGGCACCGTACTCCTGATCAATCCGAACGGCATCGAGATCACCAAGTCGGGGGTGGTCAACACCGGCTCATTCGCCGCCTCGACGCTGAACATTTCGAATTCCGACTATCTGTCGGGCAACTATAACTTCACCGGTAACGGCGCCTCGGCCGGGGTCATCAACAACGGCCGCATCAACGTGTCCGACGGCGGCTTCGCTGCGCTGCTCGGCGGGCAGGTGTCCAACAACGGCATCATCGCGGCACGGCTCGGCTTTGTGGCGCTCGGCGCCGGCGAGCAGGCCACGCTCGATCTCTCCGGCGACGGCTTTCTGTCGGTGGCGATCCCGTCGAGCCAGATGGGCAACCTGGTCAACGCCAACGGCGCGCTGGTCTCCAACCGGGGCAAAATCATCGCCAACGGCGGCACGGTGTTCTTGAGCGCGGCGACTGCAGCCAACATTCTGCGCAACGCGGTGAACAT
>DATJTL010000241.1:0-4319 GCA_035503415.1 Xanthobacteraceae bacterium | reverse complement strand
AGCCCAAGTTTCCCTGGGTTGTTCCGAACTGAAGGGCACGTTCCCACGTGTTACTCTCCCGTCTGCCGCTCCCCTTGCGGGGCGCTCGACTTGCATGTGTTAGGCCTGCCGCCAGCGTTCGCTCTGAGCCAGGATCAAACTCTCAAGTTGAAGAGATTTGATCTCGGCTGATCACAACGTTTGACGAGGTCCCACTCTGATGTCTCACGATGCTTGCGCATCGCGATAGTCACAGTGTTGACCTGAAACGTCGACCGCCGAAGTCTCTTCCGGCCGCATCCTTTAGATCGAAGCAAGCTCCGATTGCGGGGACACGGCTCGCAGGACTCCGCCGTCCACGTTTCTCTTTCTTCCGATTCACTTGTCAAACATCCCGGAGCCTTGGGCTCCGTCCCCTCGCCTCACCCCGAGGGGAAAAGCAGAGGGAAGCCGCCGAAGCCCACACATCCGACATGGCCACAGGTCATGGCCGGATGGTTCACCGCGTTAACAGTGAGGGCTTCTCAGACGCGCCATCGCGCCAAGCGGCGGCGCGCCAAGAGGGCCGTATATAGGCTTAGGCCAGCGGCATTGTCAACGCCTTTATCGGCTGAATGCGCGCCGGGAAGCATGAAAAATTCAGCCCCCATTACCGGCCGCCGCGCATGGCGATTGTATCCCGGACGACCGTCGCGAGCCACGGTCGCGGAGGGTGGATTTGGCCGTGTTCCGGGCCTTGCGCCGCACTGCGGCCACATTCCTCCGCCGTCCTCTCGGTCATCGTGTCGGGGATGTGTCGCATTTTGGGGTTGCGACATCGCCATCTGACTTTCACGCCTTCGACGGTATCGCAGTATTGACGCTCCGGAACCGTCGAGAGCATTGTGTCGTCACCTGATTTCGGCCTGTCACTGACAGCCGATCGGGTGGGGCACGCAGCGCCGCAGCGGGGCGGGCGCGAGTGCGGGGGACGTGGTCTTGGAGCAGGGTAGGCTGCGCGCCGGCAGTCGGAGGGGAATCGCCGAGCCAGTCGAGCTTGGCAATGAGCCCCCGCTTTCGGTCGATGGCAGCGAGGGCGGTCTAGTCGACCGCCGCCGGGTCTCCATCCATTGGCTGAGCGGCACTATCCTGACTGGGCTTTGCGGCGCGGCCCTCATGGGCGGCGCCGTTTTCGCTTCACTCGACGGCCAGACCAGTTTCACCGCCGCGCCCGAGCGGTTCGAGACGGCATTGCGCGGCGCTATTTCCGGCATCGGCGACCGGCTCGGCGTGCACAAGACCGATCGGCTGCCGGCGGTGGCCGAATTGAACGTGGAACGCGAAGTTTTGCGCGTCCCCACAATCACGCGCAGCCGCGAACGTGAGACCGTCCGCGTGCGCCCCTATGAGCGCGTGTTCGGCAATCTGTCGCTCACCGCAAGCGACGTTTCCGCCAAGATCCCGCCGTTCAACCCGCAGAAAATCCTCGCCGACGCCGTCGTCGGCGATGATCAGGCTGCGGCGCCGCAGCCGGACGCCGAGGTGTCGTTCTCGACGTGCGACTTGGCGCCCCCGCCGTCGCGGACAAAGATCAGCGCGGGCGTATGCGAACTCAGTTCGCTCTTGCCCAAGGTCAGACCGTCGACGCTGCTATCGCCCGACGAGGTCATGGAGCGCGTACGCGACGTCGGCACCGCGGCCGGCATCGGCGGCCCGACACTCTTTGCGAGTTCCGACCCCACTTCATCAATCAGGCTCGGCTACGCTCCCGACAACGAGCCCGATCCGTATCTGGGCTTCGAGGCGCGCATCGTTCCCATGAACGTCACGCTGTTGTCGAAGGCCCAGCCGAACCCCACCACCGATCCTAACGAACAGATCATCGCCGCCAAGAAGGGAGAAACGGTCGGCGTGATCCTGCGCAACCTTGGCATCATGCCCGACCAGATCAAGCAGATCCTCGCCGTGCTCGGGCCGCAGGCCATCGAGCCGCTGCGGGAAGGCGAGCGCGTGCGCGTGCTGCTGGCGCCACCCCTCCTCGGCCGTGTGCTGCCGCTGCGCGTGATCGTCGAGGATTCCTCGATCCAGGCCGCCGCGGCCTTATCCGATATGAACACCTATGTGCCGGTCGATGTCAGCAACATCGACACCGGCATCTCCGAGCAGAACCCGGACCCGCAGGTCGATCAGAATGTCACCGGCGTGTCGCTCTATCAAAGCCTGTACGAGACCGCTTTGCGCAATAACGTGCCGGAGCCTGTGATCGACGAATTGGTGCGCATCTACGCCTACGACGTCGACTTCCAGCGCAAGGTGGAGCCGGGCGACGCGTTTGACGTGCTCTATGCCGAGGACACCAACGGCGACGGCACCCATGAGGTGCGCTATGCCTCGCTCACGGTCGGCGGCGAAGCCAAGAGATATTATCACTTCCGCACGCCGGACGACGGCCAGTACGATTACTACGACGACAGCGGCAAGAGTTCGAAGAAGTTCCTGGTGCGCAAACCGGTGGCCGTCGGCGTCGAGACGTCACCGTTCGGCTGGCGCGTGCATCCGCTCCTGCACATCAAGGAATTCCACAGCGGCGTCGATTGGGGAGCGCCGTTCGGTACGCCGATCTTCGCCGGCGGCAACGGCACGATCGAGGAAATCGGACCGCGAGGCGGCTACGGCAAGTATGTGCGCATCCGCCACGCCGACGGTTACGAGACTGCCTACGGCCACATGAGCGCGTTCGCGCGCGGCCTCGAAGTGGGCAGCCACGTGCGCCAGGGCCAGGTGATCGGCTTCGTCGGTTCGACCGGCATGTCGACCGGCTCACACGTGCATTACGAGATTTGGGTCAACGGTCGCGTGGTCGATCCGATGCGCATCAAGCTGCCGCGCGGCCGTGTGCTCGATGGCGGGACGCTCGCCGAATTCGAACGCGACCGAATCCAGCTCGACGCGCTATTGACGAACGCGCCGGTGTCCCACGTCGCCGCCGCGCGGTAATATCCTCACCGCTTGGGATTTAGGTCATGCGGAATCCGGATCATCGGTCCGGACGATGCACGGACCGGAGGATGATCGAATCGATCACCCCAGATTTGGCCTTATCTCGCGTCGATGGCGTTGCGCAGCTTGATGGGCGCGCCGATGCGATCGAGACGCTCGATGCCGGTCGAACCGCCGGCTCCGACGATGCGCACCGAGCCAAAATCGAACAGCCGGCCCCAGATGGACTGGTCGACGTCAACCGTCGCCACCTTGTCCATGTTCATTTCGGCGGTGTGCCGGGTAATCAAGCCGCGCTTATAGATGATGCGCTTGTCGGTGACGACGATTTCCGTGGACCAGCGGATGAACCAGGCGTGAATGGCGCTGATCAGCGCCAAGACCCCAAATATGGCGGCAACGCCAAGGCTCAGTGATGCCAACGAATTGGAACTGACCCCATACAACGCGACGAGAACCAGAGCGACAATTACACACACGATGGCGCGGTGATAGACGATCCAGCTCAGCCGCCCGACGAAGACCACCTTCTCGTCCGGCTGCAGCACGTGTTTGATGTAGCTCATGCCGCCTGCTCCCCTGCCCTCGCGCCCGGAATTTGCGCTCGCAAGACAGATGCCAAAGGCGGAGGTTGCAGGCAAGCCTCTCGAGGCTGCATTTCCCGGGCGCAGCGCGGCAATAGCGCGGTTACGCGTGTCTTCGACGGCTATGGAGCGTGCTGCGCTGCAGACCCGGGATCGTTTCAGACGCAGTGTTTGCGAAGGTCCCGGACCAGCGGTGCAACACTTCGTGCTGCACCGCATCCGGGACATGAGATGTTACGCCGCCGCGGCGACCGCCGTGCCGTTGAACGTGAGCCCGGCCTTGTTGGCCGAGATCGACACCTTCTCGCCGTCTTTGATACGGCCGGAGAGAATGAGTTCGGACAGCGGGTCCTGCACCGATTTCTGGATCACGCGCTTGAGCGGCCGCGCGCCATAGGCGGGATCGTAGCCCTTCTCAGCGAGCCACTCGCGCGCCTTGGCGTCGAGCGACAGCGTGATCTTGCGTTCGGCAAGGAGATCCTGCAGCCGCTTGAGCTGGATGTCGACGATACGGCCCATATGCTCGCGCTTGAGCCGATGGAACAGGATGATCTCGTCGACACGGTTTAGGAATTCCGGCCGGAAGCGCGCGCGCACCTCGGCCATCACCTGATCGCGCACCTTCTCGGTGTCTTCGCCTTCCGGCTGCGCCACCAGATATTCGGCGCCGAGGTTCGACGTCATCACCAACAGCGTATTGCGGAAATCGACGGTACGGCCCTGACCGTCGGTCAGCCGGCCGTCGTCGAGCACCTGCAAGAGCACGTTGAACACATC
>DATJTL010000240.1:0-3281 GCA_035503415.1 Xanthobacteraceae bacterium | reverse complement strand
GAAGCTGACGGCAGGCGTTTCCGGGATTCGCCGCATTTCGCGCTTTCCGACCGACAATCTCAAAACCACGATCGCCGGCACCGTCGATCACGCCTACAACGACTATATGCCGCCGGCGGCACTCACCGAGCGCATCGCGCTTTTGGCCGCCGAGGAGGCGATCGCGCAATCGGGCATCGGTTCGAAGGGGCATTTCCCCGGGCCGCTCTGCCTGGCGCCGCCGCCGCTTGAGATCGAGTGGCCCGCACGATTCAAAATGGCCGAGATGGCGGCGGCAAATTCCGACGTCGCCTACACGGACCTGATACGCGTCGCCGGCGACTATGGCGCGAAGTTCGGCGCCTTCCGCTTCGACATCATAGGCGAGCACTTGGCCGAGCATTTCGGCACCGAGGGATCACCGATCTCGCTCAACACCGCCTGCGCTTCGGGCGCCACCGCCATACAGCTCGGTGTCGAGGCGATCCGGCGCGGGGAATGCGAAGCGGTGCTGGCGATCGGCGCCGACGGATCGGTGACGCCGGAATCGCTGGTGCGCTTCTCGCTGCTTTCGGCCCTGTCGACGCAGAACGATCCGCCGGAGCGGGCGTCAAAGCCGTTTTCCAAAAATCGCGACGGCTTCGTCATCGCCGAAGGCGCCGGCGCGCTCGTCCTCGAAAGCCTGGCTCATGCGCGCGCGCGCGGCGCCCGCGTGCTCGGCATCATCGAAGGCTGCGGCGAGAAATCCGATTCTTTTCACCGCACCCGCTCGAGCCCCGACGGCAACCCGATCATCGCCTGCATGCGCAATGCGCTTGCCGACGCCGGCGTCACGCCCGACGACGTCGATTACATCAACGCACACGGCACCTCGACGCCGGAAAACGACAAGATGGAGCACCTCGGCGTTACTGCGGTGTTCGGCGAGCGCGCCGCCGGCATTCCAATCTCGTCAAACAAATCGATGATCGGCCATACGTTGACCGCGGCCGGCGCGGTCGAGGCCGCGTTCACGCTGCTCACGCTCGAGCACCAGCGCATCCCGCCGACCATCAACTACAACATTCCTGATCCGATGATTCCGCTCGACGTCGTGCCGAACGTGGCGCGCGACGCGCGCGCTCGCCGCGCCATCTCCAATTCGTTCGGCTTCGGCGGCCAGAACGTCTGCCTGGTGCTGGCGCGGGAGCCGGCATGACCGGGCTCGCGCCGCCGATGGAGGGCGATACCGTCGCTTCCGCCGCGCGGCCGGCCGCCGCGGCCGCCGGCAAGATGCGCGCGCTCACGCTGGTTGCCGACCGCAAGCTCGAGCTCATCGATGCGGCGCCCCCACCCTCCCCTGGCGCCGGCGAGGCGCAGATCGCCGTTAAGGCGATCGGGCTCAACCACATCGACGTCTGGGGCTGGCGCGGCATGGCGTTCGCCAAGCGCAAGCTGCCACTCGTGGTCGGCGCCGAGGCCGCTGGCGAGGTCGTCGCGATCGGCCGCGATGTTACAGGGCTGAAGGTCGGCGATCGCGTCGTCGGCTATGGCGCGCTCACCTGCGGCGTCTGCAAG
Organism: Xanthobacteraceae bacterium; assembly: GCA_035503415.1. Classification (GTDB taxonomy): domain Bacteria; phylum Pseudomonadota; class Alphaproteobacteria; order Rhizobiales; family Xanthobacteraceae; genus BOG-931. Next base: position 1,745 of record DATJTL010000240.1, on the reverse strand, counting down.
GCGTGCCGCGAGGGCCGCGACAATCTGTGTGAAAATCCCGGCGGCGTAATGGGCTTTCACGTCGACGGCTTTGCCCGCGACCTGCTCAACATGCCGGCGCGGCTGCTCGTTCCCGTTCCGCCGGAAATAAGCTTCCGCGACGCCGCCTGCGCGCCGGTGGCGTTTGCGACCGTCCAGCATATGCTGTTCGACAACGCCAAGCTCGAACCCGGCGAGAGCGTTCTGGTGCAGGCCGGCGGTTCGGGCATCGGCACGGTGGCGATCAAGATGGCGAAGGCGATCGGCTGCACCGTGTTCACCACCGTCGGCGACGACGCCAAAGCCGCGAAGGCGAAGGCGCTCGGCGCCGACCACGTCATCAATTACCGCACCGAGCGGTTCGAGGGCGTCGTGCGCAAGCTCACCGGCAAGAAAGGCGTCGACGTGGCGTTCGAGCACGTGGGACCCGACACCTTCAACGGCTCGCTTCTGTGCCTCAAGCGCGGCGGACGGCTGGTGACCTGCGGCTCGACATCCGGGCAATCGACCACCGTCAATCTGTTCCAGCTCTACACGCAGCAATATCGAATTCTCGGCTCGTTCGGCGCTTCGCTGCGCAACATCCGCGAGAGCCTCGCCAAAATGGCGAGCGGGCTCACCCCGGTGGTCGACACCGAGGTCAAGCTCGCCGATTTCGAGAGCGCGCTGGCCCGGCTTGAAAGCCGGCAGGTTTTCGGAAAAATCATCGTCGCGTTCTGATGAGCGGGCGCCGACTGCAAAAGCTTCTCAATGCGGCGACCGGCTCGGCGGCAGCCGGGCTGTTTCGCGCGGTCAAGGCTACAAATCGCGTCCACGCGGCGAACTTCGCCGGTACGCTCTTGCGCAGGCTTGCGCCGCTGTTCAAGGAGAACCGCCTCGCGCGCGAACAATTGCGCACCGCGTTCCCGGAAAAATCCGACGCCGACATCGAACAAATCCTCGGCGGCGTGTGGGACAATCTCGGACGCGTCGCGGCCGAATTCGTCCACCTCGACGAGTTCCGCGTCGGCGGTCCGGAATCGAGCGACGCCAACGACATCATCCTTGAGCCGCAGATGCTCGAACGCTGCCGTCGCGTCATCGGCAGCAACAAGGCGATGCTGAACTTCGCCTGTCACACGGCAAACTGGGAAATGTCCGGCGTGGTCGCAAGACAGCTCGGCGCCAAAGCAGCCGTGCTCTATCGGCGGCCCAATATCCGCGCCTTCGGCGACGCCGTGGTCAAGCTGCGCGCCGACGTCATGGGGCAGATGATCCCGACCGGCCTCGACGCGCCGGTACGGCTTGCCCGCCTGCTGCAGGAGGGCGTTCACGTCGGCATGCTGGTCGACCAGCATTTCACCAAGGGGGTCGACGTCACCTTTTTCGGCCGCACCTGCAAGGCCAATCCGCTGATCGCTCTTTTGGCCCGGCAGATCGAGTGCCCGATCGTCGGACTGCGCATCATCCGACTGCCTGGCGGCAACCGCTTCCGCGGCGACATTACCGAGCCGATCGAAGCACCGCGCGATGCCGACGGCCGCATCGACGTCCAGCCCACCATGCAGGCGATCACCGCGGTGATCGAGGGCTGGGTGCGTGAACATCCCGAGCAATGGCTGTGGCTGCATCGGCGCTGGCGGTGACGCTAGGCGACCGCACCCGCATCGACGATAATGGTTGGCGTATGAACGAGGTGGCAGGCGACAAACTGGCAGAGCCGCGCGACGCCGGCACCGCAAGGGTGC
>DATJTL010000239.1:0-3162 GCA_035503415.1 Xanthobacteraceae bacterium | reverse complement strand
CCCCCGGCGAGGCCGTGGTCCGCGTTAAGGCCGCGGCGCTCAATTTCTTCGACACGCTGATCATCGCCGGCAAGTATCAGCAGAAGCCGCCGTTTCCTTTCTCGCCAGTGGCGGAGTTCGCCGGCTTGGTCGAGAGCATCGGCGCCGGAGTGAGCGAGGTCGCGCCCGGCGACCAGGTCATGACCTTCATGGGCTGGGGTGCTGCGCGCGAAGCGGTCGCGGTGCCGGCGCGGCAACTCATCAAACTGCCTCCGAGCCTCGATTTCGAGCACGCCGCCGGCCTGTGCATCACCTACGGCACCTCGCTGTATGCCTTACGCGAACGGGCGCAGCTTAAGCCCGGCGAGACGCTCGCCGTGCTCGGCGCCTCCGGCGGCACCGGTCTCGCCGCGGTCGAACTTGGCAAACTGATGGGCGCCCGGGTGATCGCGTGCGCTTCCTCGGACGAAAAGCTCGCCTTTGCCCGTGCGCACGGGGCGGACGAAGTGGTGAATTACGCCAAGGAAGACCTGCGCGATGCGTTGAAGAAAGCAGGCGGCGAGCACGGCATCGACGTGGTCTACGATCCGGTCGGTGGTCCCTATGCGGAGCCGGCGGTGCGTTCGCTGGCCTGGCAGGGCCGCTATCTCGTCGTCGGCTTCACCGCCGGCGAAATTCCCAAGCTCCCGCTCAATCTCGTGCTGCTCAAGGGCTGCGACATTCGCGGCGTGTTCTGGGGCTCGTGGACCAAACGCGAGCCGCAAAAGCAGCATGCGCTGCTCACCGACGTCGCGCGCTGGGCCGCTGAGGGCAAGCTCTCGGCGCACGTGCACGCGGTCTATCCGCTCAGTGAGATCGTCACCGCGATGAAGCTTATTTCAGACCGCAAGGTGATGGGGAAGATTGTCTTAAAGCCCTGAACGCTAGCCGCGCAGCCGCTTGAGAGTGAGCTGTGCCGCCTCGCGATGCTCCGGCTTGATATGCGCAGCAACCGCCTTGATGGCGGCGCCAAGCACCGCCGCATCGTCGGCCAGCCCGATCAGCGAAATGGATTTAGGGATCAGGCGGTCCGGCACGACGAAATAGACGATGGCGCCTATCAGCACCGCCTTCACATAGAGCGGCGTATTGCGGTCGAAAGCGCAGTAGTGGGCGGTCAGCAATTGTTCGGTAAATGGCAGGCTCGCGGCTTCGCGCAAAAGCTTGCGCCAGAATTTACGCCGTAAGCTCTCCTCATTGCCGGCGACGCCGCGCGCAAGCGCTGCAAAGTCCTGCCAAGTTGCAGTTCCCTGCCGAAACCACATTTTCCCCTCCGGGAATACTCGCTGTCCGTGCCGAACCGCTTATATCGGTGCCAAACGCGGCGGCGGCAAGGCATGTGACCAAGGCATGCGACAAAGCGGAACTTAGCCGGCGAGCTTGTCCATCGCCTCAGCAAGCTGGACATCACGCTCGGTAAGGCCGCCGGCATCGTGGGTCGACAGCGTCACCTCGACGGTCTTGTAGACGTTGAACCATTCCGGGTGATGATCCATTTTCTCCGCGATCAGCGCCGCGCGGGTCATGAATCCGAACGCTTGATTGAAATCGGCAAAGACGAATTTCTTGCCGATGGCGTCGCGGCCGCCGACCTCGCTCCAGCCTTTGAGCCGGCTGAGGGCTGCCTTGCGCGCCTCGCCGGATAGCTTTTGCGCCATGTCAAAGCTCCGTCTGTAAACGCCGCCTCGCCCGCCGCTAGTCTCGCAAATATGCGATGAAATCACTAGCTCGATCGATGCCGTCCGGCGGGGGCGCGATCACGCGGATTGGCGCAGGGAATCCGCTTGTTCGCGTTCCGCGTTTTCGCGCTGGGCGAGCTGCTCACGCTCGCGCGTCGAGTAGAACGAAGCGTTGTGGCCGCCGCGAAGCGCCTCACGCGTGAATGCGATGAGGTGATAGGCGACAAAGCCCATGCTGAGTACCGCATCGATCTGGCCGCGCCGCAGTGCCACTTTCGCGGCGCGCCAGAACGCCCGGCGATAATCCGACAAGACTCCCACGCGCAGTGCGACGTTGAATGCCAGCACCAGGCCGCGGCGCAGATTAGCGAGGGTGAGTTGGCCGCGAGCCGGCCCGACCAGGCGGTGCCGGTAGGTCGCCTCGATCTGGTGAGTAAAGCGCGCGAATAGCCGCTCGGGATCGTACGCGTGGGCTATGCAGCGCCGCCAGGTCGCCACCACTTCGTCGTGCGGCCGCAGAAAGCGCACGTTGCTCTCGAGGCCCTCGTCGTCGGTGATCAGTCGGCCTTCGCCCTTGAGGCGGTCCCACAGCGGGGTCTTGGGCAACGCCTGCAACAGGTTGATGGTCAGGATCGGCACCTGCGAGAGATCGATAAAGGCCTTGAGCCGCTTTTCGCTATCGGGCGTATCGGTGTCGAGGCCGAGAATGATGCCGGAGGTGACCTCCAGCCCATAGCTGTTGAGCGTCTCGATCGCCTCCATCATCGGCAGCGCCGCGTTTTGGTCCTTGCGCATCGCCTTGAGCGCATCGACCTCCGGCGTCTCGATGCCGACAAAAACCAGATGGAAATGCGCTTCGCGCATGAGCGCGAGGATTTCTGGCTGCTTGGCAAGATTAAGCGTCGCTTCGCAGGCAAAGTTCAGCGGATAATCGTGCTTGCGCTGCCAGGCGATCAGATGCGGCAGCATTTCGCGCGCCGCTTTGCGGTTGCCGATGAAGTTGTCGTCTACGAAATAGACGACCGGCGGGTGGCCGCGCTGCGCCAGCATGGCATCGAGCTCGGCGGTGATCTGCGCGGGCGTCTTGAGCCGCGGCTGACGGCCGTAGAGCGCCGGGATATCACAGAACTCGCAGCGATACGGGCAGCCGCTGGAGAATTGCAGGCTGCCGATGAGATAGCGGTCGAGCCTGATCAGGTCGTAAGCAGGGCTCGGAAAGTCCGAGAGCGGCAGCCGATCGGTGGTTTCGAAGCGGATTTGCGCCGGGGGGCGTGCCAGCGTTTCGTCGAGCCGGGCGATCAGGCGATCGGTGCCCTCACCGATCTCGCCGATGTGCAGATAGTCGAAGTCCGGGTAAAGCTCGGGCGCGCCGGAAACCGACGCTCCGCCGAGCACGGCGACCTTGCCGGCCGCCTTGGCGCGCACGGCGATATCGTGGATCTGCGGGCCCTGGATGTGCATGCCG
>DATJTL010000238.1:0-2258 GCA_035503415.1 Xanthobacteraceae bacterium | reverse complement strand
GGCGTTTGCGGCGCCTGCACCGTGCTGATCGACGGCGTGGCGCAGCGCTCGTGCTTGACGCTTGCGATGCAGGCCGAAGGGCGCGAGGTGCGCACGGTGGAATCGCTCGCCGCGCCCGACGGCGCGCTCAACCCGCTGCAGTCCGCGTTTCGCAACAATCACGCGCTGCAATGCGGCTTCTGCACGCCCGGCATCCTGATGTCGTTTACCGATTTTCTCTCGCGCAATCCGCAACCAAGCGAGACCGAAATCCGCGAGGTGCTCTCCGGCCACCTCTGCCGCTGCACCGGCTACGCCAACATCGTCGCGGCCATTAAGGAGGCGGCGGGGCAGGGGGACCAATGACGATTTGATGCCTAGGCCTTCCCGCCATCGCGGGGAAGGATGAAAATCACGTCGAATCGTTGCGTCCACCGATGAGATCGATCGCCTTGTCGCTGCCGTTGGGCTTGAGCGTGAGCCTGGTCAGCGACCAGACGCCGTCCTTTTTGACCGCCTCCACGATAACCACGCCCGACGTACGCGGTCCACTCGCTGTAAAACTCAGATCGGCACGTCCGGAGTCGCCGTTGATGGCGATCTTGCCGCTCGGCGTTCCGGCCGAGATCGGCGTGCCGAGGATGCTTGTCGCGATCGGATTGCTCTGCAGTCTCGATACGCCAAGTTGATAAGCCTCGGAGTGCTTGAGCGCCGAGAAAACGCCGACGAAAATGCCGGCGAACAGAACGATCGAGGCGATCCAGATGATCGCGCCCCAGATCGCCCATTTGCGTTGCACGCGCTTGAAATGCTCGACGCTGTCCCACCGGCCGTTGCGCCAGGCCCAGCGGCTGCCTTTGGCGCCGAGCACGAACATCATCACGAAGCCGAACAGCGGTATGATGGCCAACAGCGCGATGAACGTGTTGTTGCCGACGCCCCATATCCAGTTGAGCAGAAACGCGCCCCAATTCCAGCGGTCGATTTCCGGCGGAATGGGGTGCGGATCGACAACACCTTGCGCGCTGCTCATCAGCTCCGTTCCCTCGTCGGTCGGGAGAATCAGGGTCAGGAAAACCGTATAGTATCGTGCCTCAAGCTGCGAGCGGGGCGCCGCGCCGGGTGCGGCGGCGGCGAACTGGATCAACCCGTAGTTTTGCGATAGTGCTGTGGCCGGGCCCGCCGAAATAAAGCTGGCGTCGGCGCTTGCTTCCGATTTGTCGATGGCGGTTCTCACACCATCTCGTGCGCGGCGTGCCGGCGGGTCCAAGTGGAACCGCGTTTGGGACCGCGCGGCCGCTTGGCTGCCTTCTTGGCTTACTTCTTGGCTCACGTCTTGGCTCACTTGGCCATCATTACGGGCGAGGGAAGAGCTGACCGTATGGACGGCGGCTTTTTTTCTGTCGCTCGCGCAGTGGCGCCATACCGCGTTTTTCTTCGGCAACTGCTTTCCGACCTGCGACATGAGTGACGTCATCCGCGCGGTCGAGGCTGAGAGCGGCGTGCTCCAGGGTTACCCGCATTGGCGCTATTTTCAGTCGAGATTGCTCGGGCCGTTGGTCGAAAAGGCTGTGAGCCTGGTGTTCGGCATCAATCTGACCGTCGCTCACATGATCGTCGCGGTGATCGTGCTCACCGCTTGCGGCGCGGTGATGTTTTATGCCGGCCGCGCCATCGGTGGACGGCAGAGCGGGTGGTCGGCGCTGTTGGCCTTCAACTTGCTGTTTGCCTTTATGATGTCGCGTCCATGGCTTTATATCTGGGACTATTTTTTGCTGCTGCTGTCGGCGGTCTTCATGTTGCTGGTGATCCGCCGCGCGCCGTGGTGGTGGTTTCTAGCGCTCTTGAGCATCGCGGTTTTCAACCACGAGGCTGCATTGTTCATCGGCGTGTGGATGGTCGTGCAGGCGCTGGTCGATGCATGGGCGCAGCGGCGCGACCCGGATTGGGGCCTGTTGTCCGCCGGTGTGCTCGGCAATATGGCCGGCATCATCGTCATCGAATATCTGCGCAACACGCTGCTCAAGCAGGAAATCGGCTGGCAGCTGTTCAAGGATGCGCAGCAAATACCAAAGAGCGGGCTCGACGCCTATTTCCATCTTCAGCTCACCGAAAATTGGCAGGACATTGTGCGGTGGGTGACGGAGCCTGGGTTCGACATGATGTTTCTCATCTTGGTGCCGCTGGTCTTGACCTTGATCTTCGCCGGCTGCGTGGTGGCACGGCATGGCGCCAAGGCGGCGGGGCTTGCGGCCTATGCGGTCGCTCAGGTGGTTGCG
>DATJTL010000237.1:0-4844 GCA_035503415.1 Xanthobacteraceae bacterium | reverse complement strand
CGAGGAAAGCTCGATGAGCACGTACCAGGGATGCGGCGAGGAAAGCGGATCGCGGGTGCCCGCGCCGTGCTGGAGTACCAGCTCGATGCCGCGCCGGGTCATGATTTCGAAGCTGGTGACGCCGCCGGCGGTACGTTCGGTCGCAATACCCAAGAATTCCAGCGCCGCTTCCGCCGACGGTACGCCCGCAAAGGCGGTCTCGACCGAGCGCGGGCGCGGCACCAGGCGCAGCACCGCCGCGGTGATGATGCCGAGCGTGCCTTCGGCGCCGATGAACAGGTTTTTCAGGTCGTAGCCGGTATTGTCCTTTTTCAGCTTGTTGAGATTGTTGAGCACGCGTCCGTCGGACAAAACCACTTCGATGCCGAGCGCATGCGAGCGGGCGATGCCGTGCGCGATTGCCGCCGTGCCGCCGGCGTTGGTGGAAAGATTGCCGCCGATCGTGCAGGTGCCCTCAGACGGCAGCACCTGCGGATAGAGCCGATCGACAGCGGCGGCGGCCTCGCGTGCGCGCTGCAGCGTGACGCCGGCTTCGCAGGTGAGCGTGTTGGAGGTCGGATCGACCTCGCGGATGCGGTCGAGCCGGTTGAACGACAGCACGACCTCGTTGTGCAGCGGAATCTGCCCGCCGACCAGGCCGGTATTGCCGCCCTGCGGCACGATCGGCGTTGCCGTCTCGCTGGCAAGCGCAAGAATCTTCGACACCTCTGCGACCGTCGATGGCCGCAGCACCACGGGTGTGTGGCCCTGGAACATGTTGCGCATCTCGACCAGGTAGGGCGCCTGCGCCTGCGGATCGGTAATGGCGTATTTTTCGCCGACGATCGCGGTGAAGCGGGCGACGAGGGCGGGATCGAGCTTGGTTTGCAGCTTGTCGAGCATGGGGCGCTTCCATCCGGCTTGTATTCAGTCAAATAGATGACAGCCGGCCAATCGCCGTGCAAGCAGCTCAGCGCGGCGCTGCCGCGCGTTTGAGGCGGTCGTTGATCGCCTCGCCGAGGCCGCCGTGGGGCACCGGCATTGCGGCGATGGCGCGGGCGCCGAGCGCATCGAGCGCGCGCAGATGCGAGAACAGGTTGGCCGCCGCCTCCGTGAGATCGCCGCGCTCCGACAGGTTGAGCGCACCCGTTGCCTGCTCGGCGCCCGCAGGCATCGTCGGTCCAAAGCCGAGCAATGCCTCGCCGGCCTCGACTGTGCGGGCATCGAGCCGCAGTGGCGTACGCGGCGCGTAATGCGAAGCCAGCATGCCCGGCGCGAGCGGCACATCGTCGGCGGCCGACGCCGCAGCCGCCTCGAATTGGAGCAGCGGCCGCCCCAGCGCCCGCTCGATCGCCTCGCGCGCCACGCCGCCCGGCCGCAGCAGCGTCGGCTCGTCGAGGCAGGCGACGATGGTAGATTCGACGCCGACCGGGGTCGGCCCGCCGTCGACGATGAGATCGATGCGCCCGCGCAGATCGGAAAGCACGTGCGCCGCCGTGGTGGGCGACACGTGGCCGGAGCGGTTCGCCGACGGCGCCACCACCGGCTTGCCGAAAGCGGAAAGGATTTTTTGCGCCACCGCGTGATCGGGCACGCGCAGCGCGATGCTGTCGAGGCCCGAGGTCGCAAGGTCCGCGACCGGGCAGCGCGCTTGCTTGGGCAGCACCAACGTGAGGGGGCCCGGCCAGAATGCTTGCGCGAGCCGCGCCGCGTCGGCGTCAAAGCGCGCCAGCGCCCGCGCCGCCGTAAGGTCGACCACATGCGCGATAAGCGGGTTGAACGCCGGCCGCCCCTTGGCCGCGTAAAGCCGCGCGACCGCTCGTCCGTCGGTCGCGTCGGCGCCGAGCCCGTAGACCGTCTCGGTCGGGAACGCGATCAGCCCGCCGGCCGCAAGGCAGCGCGCCGCCTCACCGATCGAGGCGGCATCGGCCGTCAACATGCGGGTCGCCAATGGGGCTGTCATTGCTAGTCCTTGATGCCTAGATAGCACGCGCGCGGCAAAACCGGCGGCGGCTTGCAGGTCCGCAGGGCCAAATGTATAAGCCGCCCCGTCAGTCGGAGTGTGGCTCAGCCTGGTAGAGCACCTCGTTCGGGACGAGGGGGTCGCAGGTTCAAATCCTGCCACTCCGACCAGCTCTACCGCCAAGGCGCTGATAAGTCGCTGGCAAGGCGTAATGGCGAGGGCGTTTCGCTCACGCGACAGCAGACGCGGGCGCTAGCCGGCGAAAATCATCATCCGTTCCTCAATGCGGATTGCTGAAGCGCTGTCTGTGCTCTGCCGGTTCCGCGGCTAGGCGGAAACAACGCCGGGACGCGTCCACTTTCGTGAAGATGAAATCTGCAGAGTCTCCGCTGACGGTCACGTGTCCCGTTTCGACGACGACACCATGCGGCCCCTTGTTTGTACACTTGGCTAGATTTGAAATGGCTACCGCTCCATCGCAGCGCTTGGTACCGGCGAGCATTAACCATGCCGTCCCTGGCCACTGGCACTCGGCATTAATACTTCGTTAAGGTTCTGCTCCGCTCCGACAGGAGTGCGGGCAGATCATGAAGTTCCGCGCGATAAAGTCACCGACTACGCTTGCGGCTTGTGGCGCGTTTCTGGTGCCCGAACCCCTTGGCATCTGCTGTGTGTTGGCAGCGGGGATTTGGTGGCTATGTCGCAAGATGGGAGGGCCGCACCGGACGCTGTTATCGTTTTGGCGGCGAGCGCGGACAGATTGCGCCAATCGGCTTCGGGGTCGTCGCTGGAGTCCATATGCTGCGTACACAATTTGCGGCCGACGCCTGAAAATGTTGAGTAAATTCAATTGGCGAGTGACCAGAACGACAAATCCTGCCACTCCGACCAATCCGGCCGCTCTCCTGCACATCATTCCCGACAAGAAAGCGCGTTGTGCCGATGCGGCTCGCGCTGGTTCGATTTGCAGCGCACACACAACCGTACGGCGGGATGAGTGTCCGCGCCAATTGGTCCCGGTTGCGACCGTGCCTGGTCTAGGCGATCATGCGTGCGATGCCCGACGGAGTTGGCCGGGCGCGACGGACCTCCCGCATGACCGGTTACATCCAAGGCCGTAACGTCAGCCTGACTTTTCGGCCGCCCAACCGCGCGCCGGTGCGCGCGCTCGGCGGCTTCGACATCGACGTCGAGGAGGGTGAATTTCTCTCGATCGTCGGCCCGTCCGGCTGCGGCAAGAGCACGTTTCTCAGCATCCTGCTCGGCCTGGTCAAGCCGGATTCCGGCGACGTGCTGATGCACGGCAAGAAAATCGGCGGCCCGGGCAGCGACCGCGCCATGGTGTTTCAGGAATTCGGCCTGTTGCCGTGGCGGACGGTCGCGCACAACATCGAACTCGGCCTCGAATTAAAGCGCGTGCCGGCGGAAAAGCGCCGCGCGGTGTCCGAGCGGCTGGTCGCGCTGGTCGGGCTTGCCGGCTTCGAGCAGCACTATCCGCACGAATTATCGGGCGGCATGAAGCAGCGCGTCGGATTGGCGCGGGCGCTGGCGACCGATCCGGAAGTGCTGCTGATGGACGAGCCGTTCGCGGCGCTCGATGCGCAGACCCGCGACTTGATGCAGGTGGAGCTTCTTCGCATCTGGCGCGAGGCCAAGAAGACGGTGCTGTTCGTCACGCACCAGATCGACGAGGCGATCTATCTGTCCGACCGTGTCATGGTCATGAGCAAACGGCCGGGCCGGGCGAAGAGGATTTTCGCCATCAAGCTGCCGCGTCCGCGTGAGTACGAGATGCGGGTGACACCGGAGTTCAACGACCTCAAGCTCGAAATCTGGAATACGCTCAAGGACGAGATCGCGGCCTAGGCCATGTTTGCGGATCAGTTCGACGTCTCAGACCGCTCGTTCCCGCTGGCGCGGGAATGAGCGGAGCAAGGACCAAGCGATGGCGGAGCAAACGATCCTGGAAACTACCGGCGCGCCATCCTTCGCCGCGCGCTACCGCAATGTTCTGCTCGGCGCGCTGGCCGTCGTGCTGTTCCTCGCGGCCTGGCAGGCGATATTTCTCGTCGTGCCGTTCAATCCTTTGTTTATGTCCAAGCCGAGCCTGATTGCCGCGGGTTACGTCGATCTGATCGAAAGCGGCGATCTGTTCAACGATCTGACCGTTTCGGCGGTGCCGTTCTTTCTCGGACTCTGTGCCGCTGTCCTAATTGGGGTGCCGCTCGGCATCGTCATGGGCTGGCGCCCGCGCGTTGGTTACGCGCTCGATCCGCTGATGACGGTGTTCTACGCGAGCCCGCTGGTGGCGCTGGCGCCGCTGCTCGTGATCTTCTTCGGCGTCGGGGTGTCCGGCAAGGCGATCATCGTGTTTTCGCTGTCGGTGTTTCCCTTCATTTTCAATGCCTGCGCCGGCGTGCGCGCGGTCGACCGGCTGCTCATCAACGTCGTGCGTTCGCTCGGCGGCGGCGAGTGGGACCTCTATCGCAAGGTCATATTCCCGAGCGTGCTGCCCTATATCGTGGCTGCCGCACGCATCGCGGTCGGCCGGGCGCTGATCGGCGTTCTGGTCGGCGAATTCTTCGCCGCCTCCGAAGGCATCGGTTTCGCCATCTCGCGGTTCGGCGATCTGTTCGCGATCGACAAAATGTTCGCCTGCATTCTCATCGTCATGGTGATCGCCGTGGTACTGACCGAGGGCATCCGCTGGGCGGAGCGTGCCGCGTTTCCCTGGCGGGCCGGACAATAGGACGGGCACCAGCAGATGGCCGAAATCCAGACGCTTCGTCCCGCTGCCGCTGCGCTCGATCGCGGCGAGGCTGACGCCATGCCGGCGCAAAGCCTGTGGCGGCGCATCGAGCCGGCCGCGCTCGGCACGTTGAGCATCGTGCTGTTGCTGCTG
>DATJTL010000236.1:0-3545 GCA_035503415.1 Xanthobacteraceae bacterium | reverse complement strand
CGGCGTATTCCGGGCTCAGCTCGCGGGCCAGGTCCTCGACCGTCGCAAGCCGCCAACCGCTCGGCACGTGGTCGAGGAGTGCCGTTTTTGTCAGGGTTTCCCGGTCCCAGTTCAGCACCTTTTCCCTGACGTCACGGCACTCGTCCGGGTCCTTGATATGCTTTGACAGAAATCGGTCGAGCGCCACGCCGTCGATGACCTGGCCGCGGCTTTTGAGGCGATCGTGCACAACCTCGGGATCGCGCGCCGCCTCGGCATTGGCCTCGACCCGCGCCGCCGCGTCTTTGCCATGCTCGGTCTCGGGGTTGCGTAAATGGTTCGGGCCGAGGTGCTGGCCCGGCACCGGTGCGATGGCGTCGACGGCAATCTCGATGCCGTTGCTTCCGAAATAATCGTTCTGGTATTGGCACCACGCCTCGCCCCAGAGCTCGCCCTCGGCGACAACCCGGCGCTGGCCGATGTGGCGCACCTGCGGATCGAGGTCGCGCGCCTTCTTGGCGCTGAACGCCTCGCCTTCGAGGCGCCGTGTCGTGATCAGCAGATGCGCGTGATAATTGCAGGTTTCCTCGCCGGTCTCGGCCTGATGCGGCCGGTGCAGATTGATCTGCACCGCCAGGCCCTTCGACACAAAATGCTGTTCGGCAAAGCCGCGCGCCATCTCGAGGCGGTGCGCGCGGGTGATTTCGCGATCCGCCGGCAATGCCAGGATCACCTCGCGCGCGACCTGCGCGTCCTTGCGCCTCTCGGCCGCCTCCGCGGCGTTCCACAGGAGCGACGAATCGGCAAGCCGATTGGGACAGCCGGGCGGCAGCAGGATCTCGTGATGTTCGAGCGTATGACACTTACGGCGCCAGTCAAAGTGCTCGCCGGTCCGCTCCGAAGTCATTGCCAGCCGCGCGTTGTAGCACGCCTGGCGCACGGCACTCCCGCCGTCGGTGCGTTTGATGTAGCGCGCTCGGGCATACTGGATCGCCATGCGGGGAAGATCATCGCGCTCGGCGAGAGGTTCAGCAACGGTCTCCTGCTTTGCCCGGCGGTTGCCGCAATCCGCATTCGTCAGAATGCATATTGCGCTGCGGGTGTGCGCTTGCCTTCGGCTCACTTACCCGTAGACGCGTTCTGCGGACTATCAAGCGCGGCCTCACTGTGTGCAATTTGGGACGGTGTTTTTCGACGGCTCCGACCCTGATCAACGTGGACGTACAATCATTGCATGGAGCTGATGATATTGGGTACCCGATGCCGCGCACTCTGGCCGATCGCCTTCAATCCCACGCACAACAAAAAGCCCGGCTCGCCGAGCGCGAGATGCTGCTCAAAGAAGCCGAGCGGAAAGCCCGCACCCGGCGGCTGATCGAAGCGGGCGGCCTTGTCGAAAAAGCGGGGCTTCTGGCACTCGACGCCAACGCGCTCTACGGCCTGCTGCTCTCCGCCAAGGGATCAGCCGAGGATCCCGACACCCTCGCCCACTGGATCGCGCTTGGCGGCCGCGCCTTTGCCCGCGAGACCCGCGCCGAGGATGAGGTCAGGGAAGCCGTGGTCGTCAGCTTTCCAGCACCCGTTGCTCGCGGCGTAGCCGCCGCTCTGCGCGCCGCGGGCCTCCGGTTCAACCGCTTGCGCGCGGAATGGGAAGGCCGCGCTGAGTTCGACAAAGCCGCCACGATCGCAAAAGACCACGGCGGCACTGTCCGCCGCGTTGGGACCGCAAGCATCGCAACCGCCGCGCAATAAACCCGACGTGCGCCTGCCGCAACGCTGGCAAATGCGAGAAGGTTGACGGCGCCGCTACTTCCCCAGCTGGTGGATGGCCCCTCACTGAAATGGATGCGCTGCAGCGACGCGGCGCCGGCGAGAGGCGGAGCCTCTCGCGCTTTTCTGGAGTACAAGGCGAGGCGGGCGCGCCTCCGGCACGGCGCAGTATCGTTTTGCCGGGCTGGTGGACATTGGCGGCTAGCCTCACGATACCCAATCAGGGCGGGCGGCGCGGCGCGCCCCCGATCCGGCACCAATCAATTTTCGTAACAACATTCAGGGCAGCGCGAGAAAGGCCGCCGGAGACAGGATCGGAATCCCGCGCCAAGGGTGCATCGAAAGCAAGTGGCGCACGTCGCTGCTCACGATGACACTCGCTGGTCCCGCGGCAGCTAGCGCCAGGTACTTGTCGTCCTTTGGGTCGCGACACTCCCGCACAGTTTCCGTTGGTTCGAGTCTCTCAGCGGCGACAACCGCGATGTCGAGGATTCGCTGGCGGCGCTCGACAGCAACGAAGCGATCGAACTTCGGGCGGAAAATGACTTCGCGATATTCGTCTTCGACTGCCTGAGAGAGAAGGAGCCTGTTGGGGGCGCTCATGGCGCGCAAGAGCGCCTGTTCCGGAAGGCTATTCGCTTTGAGGGCTGCAGAGACGAAGGTTGAGGCGTCGAAGACGACGATCAAGCTTTGCGCTCGGCGCGCCAAGCCTCAAGCTCGGCATCGATATCCTCGTCCGTCAGGCCGCTCGCGCGGGCCTCTCGCTTGGCGTCGGCGATCGCTTCCGCGAGAACGGAGGGAACGCGCCTGCCCTTGAGCAGGCCGCTCAGGTAGCGACCTGCTGCCGCGCGCCGCGCGGGGCTGTCGAGCGCCTTGGCGGCTTCGGCATCGACCGGCAGGGTCACATCCACCGTGGTGTCCATTCAGGCCTCCTCAGGAGGGTACATATAGGCCAGAACTAACTGAGCGCACTTTTTTGTAGCATAAGCAGCAGATCGGAAACGAAGGTGGCGGCCGACAGGGATTCCGCCATCCCCGGCGCGGCGGCGACCCGGAAACAGGTGGTTGCCGTTAACTTGGCGAAGCGGCCTCCGCAACATCGAAATCGACCGGATTTCGTGCATGGAAAACCATGTTGGATTGAACAAAATGTACGCAAACCACTGGCTGTTGGGTTTTCCGACACGTCTTTCCGATCCCGTGTTCCGTGCTGTCAGCTTATGCGTATCAGAGAGGCGTTTCGTTACTTCTGGCCAAGATTGATCATTGGAACGAACCGCAAAGCGGCGCGGCTGTATCGGCGGATGGGCATAGAAATTGGCCAGGTCGTCCCGCTCGCATCGGCACCGGCAACAGACGGGATAGAGCGGCATTTCGCGCTCACCGAGCGGGCTACGGCGGTGAAAACCTCCGCACCGCCACAAGCCGGGCACGCTGTTAAGCTCAGCTCGGGATCGCCGAACCTCACGCTGGATCCTCGGTTCGTGGGTGATGGAGCTTACATCGATCATTGCCAGCCTCGATCACGGCCGCCGCGGTGCTCTCCCCTGCCCGTCCCTCGGTGATTTTCCGGCTCCGAGGCGCGCCGCAAGGCCCATACCGTGCGTTCGAGGTGTAATTCGCCGGCTTTGGCTTTAGCGACCATACCGTGAAAATAGCCGCCGGGAGTGGTCTGGAAATGCTCTGCCTCCTTGGTCGAGACGATCGCCAAGGCCACGGCCGCCAATTCGCGGCCCATAGCCAGGCAAGCGTCGCCCCACAGCGATTTCGATACCCCGAGATCGTGCCGCAGCCAA
>DATJTL010000235.1:0-8812 GCA_035503415.1 Xanthobacteraceae bacterium | reverse complement strand
TGCTGATCGATCGCACGTTCACCGGATAGTGAGGGAAAACGATTCGGTTTTTCCCGTCCTTCTCGGCCAAAACGGGCGCCGTTCCGCCGTTGGGATGGCGGGCAAATCCAGATTTGGCCGCATTGTAAATGCTACCATAGGCTGGTTCTTGCCCCAGGGGATGCTGTGCGAATTCCATCGTGGAAAGCTGCCGGATTGCTCGCCGTCAGTCTGTTCGGCGTGGGCCTGCTTGTTTTCGACGGCGCGGTTGCTCAACCCGCGCAAGACAGGTCGCCGCAAAAGCGTGTTGTCCAGCGTCCGCGAGGTGCTCCACGTCCGCAAGCGACCTGGCGGCGTCCGCTGCTGCCGCAACGCAATCCTGGGCCAGGCATGGCGCCGGGAAATTATGGGCAGCCGGGCTACGGCCAAGTTTATGGACAAGGTTATGGCCGAGCCTACGGACAAGGCTATGGCCAAGCCTACGGACAGGGTTATGGCCAAGCCTACGGACAACCGTATGGCCAAGCGTACGGCCGGCCTCCTTTTGGTCCGGATGGGCGCTCCCCGTCGGCTTCGTATTCGGGACGTCCGGATGGGTTTGGCGCGCGGCTGCCCGCGGCGACGCCGGCGTCACTGGGCAGGACAAATGGCTTTCCGACTGCAAGCCGCCGCTTCCCGGGAGTGCCGGGTGCGCAGACAAGATTCGGTCAGGGTGCACAGACGAGATTTGGTCAGGGTGCGCAGACAAGATTCGGTCAGGGTGCGCAGACGAGATTTGGTCAGGGAAGATTTGGTCAGGATAGATTCGGCCAGCGTTTCGGCAACCGCAACGACTTCGCTGGGAGCTTGGCGAACGGGCGGCGTGGCGGTAACGGCGCCCCACCGGGCACCCGTCTGATCGACATGCGCGTCATGCCGTTGCCGCCCGGCTCAGGCCTGCCGGCGGTCGGCGAAACGCGTTTCCTGTCAAACGAGGTGGTGTTGCAGTTCGGCGAAGGCAGCACGCCGGCGCAGATCGCTGCTGACGCCCGGCGTTTCGGCCTCACGATTGTGTCGCAGCAATCGATCGGAGAGCTTCGCCGTACCGTTTATACGTTTCGCATCACCAACGGACAGCCGGTGTCCAGCGTGATCAGCCAGATCCAAGGCGCTGGGCTCAACGCTTCGGCGCAGCCCAATTACACCTATACGCTCACGCAGAACCTGGCGAGCGCTGAAGCCGATACCGGCGATGCAGAGCAATACATCGTGCAAAAGCTGCATCTGGGCGCGGTGCATCGGATCAGCGAGGGCAACAACATCGTCATTGCGTTGATCGATTCGCGCGTCGATACCAGCCAGCCCGATTTTGCCGGCAGGATCATCGATGATTACGACGCCGGTTGTGGCGCCAAGGCGCCACCGGATGCGCATGGCACCGGCATGGCCGGCGCTATCGTCTCGCACGTTGGCCTCGTCGGCGTCGCTCCGGATGCAAAAATCATGGCCATCTGCGCCTTCGGCGGTAGCGGAACGCCGCAAGCGACGTCGGCTAATATCATCCGCGGCCTGGATTACGCGATCGAGCACGGCGCCAAGATCATCAACATGAGTTTTGCCGGACCTCGCGATCCGGCGCTCGCCCAGGAGCTACAGATAGCGCGCGAGAAAGGCATCCTGGTCGTCGCCGCTGCGGGCAACGCCGGACCGCAATCACCGCCGCTCTATCCGGGTGCCGATCCAAACGTCATGGCGGTGACCGCAACCGACGAACACGACCGGCTGTTCACCGGCGCCAACCAGGGCTCGTATGTGGCGGTCGCGGCGCCGGGCGTGAACATTTTGGTGCCGGCGCCCCACGGCGGCGTGCAGCTCACCACCGGTACGTCGGTGGCAAGCGCCAATGTCAGCGGAGTTGCGGCCTTGTTGTTCGCGGAGGATCCGGCGCGCACGCCCGAGGACATCCGCTCCATCCTGGTGTCGACCGCCAAGCATCTGGGCGAAGCGGGCGTGAACCCGCAATTCGGTGCGGGACTGGTCGATCCGCTCAAGGCGCTGCACTCTGCGCCCGAAGTGGTCGGACAGTCTTCGACTCACGCCGCGCCCGAGCTGGAGCCGCAGGGTTCTACTCAGCCTTGATTCCCGCGCTCTTGACTACCTCCCCCCACTTGCCGATTTCCGCCGCGATGAAACTCTTGAACGCGTCGGGCGACATCGGATTTGGCGTGCTGCCGAGCACCGCAAGGCGTTGTTTGATTGCCGGGTCGGCCAGCGCTGAGTTGATCGCCGTATTGAGCTTGGTGACGATCTCTTTGGGCGTGCCGGTCGGCGCGCCGATGCCCTGCCAAGTGCTGGCTTCGAAACCCGGCACCGACTCGCCGACGGTCGGCACGTCCGGCAGCGCTGCCGAGCGCTCCGCCGTGGTCACTGCCAGCGGGCGCACCTTGCCGGCCTTGATGACGGCGATCGATTCCGGCAGTGGGCTGAAATAGACCTGGACCTGTCCGGCCATCAAATCGGTGATCGCCGGCGCGCCGCCGTGATAGGGCACCTTGACCATCTTGGTGCCGGTCTTGAGCATGAAAAATTCGCCCGTAACGTCTTGGGGCGAACCACTACCCGAGGTCGCCATGGCGACCTTGCCCGGGTTGGCCTTGGCATAGGCGATGAACTCCGGGACGGTCTTGGCCGGAACCGAGGGGCTCACTTCCATCACCAGCGGGAAGCTCGAGATCATGGCGACCGGGACGATGTCGCGGAGAAAATGAAACGGGAGATCTTTGTAGAGCGTCTCGTTCACGGCGACCGAACCGGGGATCAGGAGCAGGGTGTAGCCGTCGGCGGGGGCTCGCACGACGTCCTCGACGCCGAGATTGGTGGCTGCGCCCGGCTTGTTCTCGATCAGGAATGGCTGGCCCATATGATCCGAGAGCCATTGGCCGATCAGGCGCGCGTGAATGTCGAGCGCGCCTCCGGGCGGAACCGGAACGATGATGCGCACCGGCCGCGTCGGGTAGTCGAGGGCGAAGGCGGTGTCGATTAAAGCGGGGAAGGCGGCCGCGCCTGCGGCCAGATTAAGGAAGCTTCGACGGGAAGGTTGCACCAGGCTCACCATGTCTTGGATTAGAGTCTTGGATTGGGCGGGCGACCAGTGAGCCAAAATCGAAAGCCCGGTCAAGTCGGTCCTGGCAGCCGGCGAAGGCCGTAAACCCATAAATTGGAGTGATCGAGATGGTAGAAAGCCGACAGCCGCCAACAGGCGAGCGGAAATCTTGATATGATATGGAAATGTTGAAGATCTCCTGCCTGTGCGGCCAAGTTCGCGTCAAGATCCCAAAACTGCCGGACTTCATCAACGAGTGTAACTGCATCCTCTGCAGCAAGTCGGGTGCCCGATGGGCCTATTTCAATCCATCGGAAGTCGGCATCGAGGGAGCGACGAAGGGATATAGCCGGGAAGACAAGGAAGACCCGGCTGCAGAAATCCATTTTTGTGCAAATTGCGGTTCAACGACGCACTTTATTCTGACCGCGAGCGCCATATCGAAGTTCGGGAACAGACAGATGGGCGTCAATATGCGTCTCGCGGACGAGAAGGATCTCGCCGGAATCGAATTGCGCTATCCTGACGGACGAGCTTGGCCGGGCACAGGCGGCTTTGGCTATGTGCAGGAGGCTCGGATTATCGGCCGATAGGTAGCTTCGGAGTGACAGCCCGCGGTGCTGGCCGGCACCACAAGGCGGCCTGCGATGACAGCTTTACTCGGCCCTGATCCCCGCGCTCTTGATGACTTGCGCCCACTTCTGCGTTTCGGCGACGACCAGCTTTTGAAACTCGGCGGACGACAGCGGCAGCGGCGTGTCGCCGAGTTCGGCGATGCGTGCGGCCATTTTCGGATCGGCCGCCGCGCCGGTGATCTGCCGGCTCAGCGTTTCGACGATCTCGGCGGGCGTGCCGGAGGGGGCGGCGATGCCGACATAGATGGTCGCCTCGTAACCCGGCACGGTTTCGGCGATGGCCGGAACGTCGGGCAGCGCCGGTAGCCGTTTCGCGGTGGTGACGCCGAGCGCGCGCAGCTTGCCCGCTCTCACATAGCCGATCACCGCGGCGCTGGTGCCGAAATAGGCGTCGACGTGATGGCCCAAGAGGTCGGCGACAGCGGGCCCGCCGCCCCGATAGGGCACGTGGACCATGTTGACGCCGGTCTTGCTGCGGAACAGCTCCCAATACATGTGCGGCGCGCTGCCGATCCCGGCCGAAGCGACGGTGACCTTGCCGGGATTGGCCTTGGCGTAGGCGATCAGCTCGGCGACCGATTGAGCGGGGACCGATGGATTGACCACCAGCACGCCCGGCCCGCGCGAGATGCTCGCCACCGGCGCGAGGTCGCGCACGATGTTGTAGTTGAGGTTCTGATAGAGCGTCGCATTCCAGGCGTCGGCCGACGTGGTCAGCAGCAGCGTGTAGCCGTCGGGCGCCGACTTCGCCACCGTCTCGGCGGCAAGATTGCCGCCCGCGCCGGGCCGGTTCTCGACAACAAATTGCTGGCCGAGGTGATCCGACAGCCATTGCCCGATCAGCCGCGCATAGGTGTCGGACACGCCGCCGGGCGGAAAGCCGGAGAAAATGCGCGCCGGATGGCTGGGATAGCTTTCTGCGCGTGCAGTGCGTGAGGCGGCCGGCAGGAAGGCGGTGAACGCAGTAAGGAGAAGGAGACGTCGGCGCGGCAGCATCATCGTGGCCCCCCATCGCTCTTGGCGCGGGCCGCTGCGCCGGCCTAACAATCCGGCGGCGGCAGATTGAGCGCGCGATCGACCAGGCCGGTGGCGCGCTTCCAGTCGAAATTACGATAGACGTTCTGTTTTACCAGAAACGAAGCGCCGCCGTAGAATTTTTCGTACTGGGCGTGGCGGCCGCCGAACTCGGTGCCGAGGAAATCCCAGATCAGCCGCATCAGTTTAACACGCGTCTTGGCGTCGGCGGATGCCGAACGCATGTAGCGTTCGAGGTCGGCCGCGATTTCAGGATTGCCGAAGTCGGCATCGGAGGAGGGGAGCGTGATGAACGCCGAGCCGGCAAGTTCGCGGATGATTTCCAGCATGCGGCCGTTGAGCTCCGACTGCAAAGCCATCGCCGCGTAGAGGATCACGACGGAGGGCCAGAGCACGCCGTCGCGAACCGGCGCCGCGGTCTCATGCGACAGCAGCATCGAATCGTAGACAGTCGCCAGCGCGGCGAGTTCGCCCATCATCACCTGCACCGGCGGGGCGGCCGCGTTACCGGTCATTTCGTTCATGCGCTGGGCGAGGCCGGCCATGAAACGGAGCTTGGTGACGTAGCGCACCTGCGCCTGATGGTTGCCATAAGAGTGCGAGGGCGTCTTGAACCACTGGTCGCGCGAGAGTTCGACGTTGCGGTAGATGAACACCCGCTCCCACGGCACGAACACGTTGTCGAACACGACGTAGCTGTCGCCCTCGTCGAAGCGGCTCGACAGCGGATAATCGAACGCGTTGCCGCCGCGCGCGAACGGCCGCCGCGGATAAAGTTTGACGCCTTGCGCGCCCACCGGCACGGCCAGGCAATTGGCGTAATTCTCGTCACCCGGCTGCAGCGGATGGATGCAGCTCAAATGAATGTAGTCGGACAGCGGCCCGCCGGTGGCGAGCTGCTGGGCGCCGGAAATCACGATGCCGTCGTCGCGCTCCTTGACGACGCCGGCATAGAGCGTCGGATCGCTTTGCTTGTGCGCGGGCTTGGAGCGGTCGATCTGCGGCGGCACGATCGCGTAGCTCGCGTAAATGTAATTGTCGCGCATGAATTCGTAGAACGCGACCACGTTGTCGGCGAATTTTTGATTGCCGCCGGCGGCGAGCACCTGCGGCGCCGCCGCGTAGCCGGCGAAGAAGCTCGCCACGTGATCGGGCGTGCGGCCCATCAGGCCGAAAGTCGATTCCGCCCAGGTTTCGGAAAACAGCCGCCGCGCCTTGAGGTCCGCATG
This sequence comes from Xanthobacteraceae bacterium, assembly GCA_035503415.1. GTDB lineage: Bacteria > Pseudomonadota > Alphaproteobacteria > Rhizobiales > Xanthobacteraceae > BOG-931. The sequence goes on along the minus strand of DATJTL010000235.1, from coordinate 2,852 downwards.
CGTCTTCGGAATCTGGTAGGCGCGCCACACCGGCTCCCCGGTCTTCGGCGAGGCAAACGTCATGCGCTCGCGCAAGGCCGGATCGGCGGCGATGTCGAACAGCGTGGCGATCGAGCGCGCCGCCTCGCGGAATGCCGGATGCGCGGTTACGTCCGCAACACGCTCGCCGTCGACGAAGACGCGCCGCCCGTCGTTGAGCGAGCGCAGATAGTCCGCTCCGGTGCGCATGGCCGGTCTATTGCCCCATGCCGGGGGCGGCGATCAGTTGGCGCGCGCGCTGCACTACATTGGCCGGCGCCTTATAGAGACCATCGACTGTTGCCGCCACGGTTTCGCCGGTCGATGGGTTGATGGTCAGATTCGCGGTCCGCGCGTCGGCGAGGAATTTCGGATCGTGCAGCACGGCGGCGAAGGCGTCGCGCAGGATTTTCGCCTGCGCCGCCGGCACGCCGGGCGGGGCCACGTAGGGTCGCGAGAAGATCTGCTGGCTGACGACGAGATCGACCGCCTTTTTGTCCAGGTCGTTTTTGATGAAGGATTCGAGGTTGGGGACGCCAAGCGCGGCGAGTTCCGCGTTCGGCCCGGTCGCCGCCTGGATGATGACGTGGGCGGTCTTGTCGCGCAGCCATTGCGGTCGCTCGGATTTGAAACTCGACCAGTCGAGACCGCAAACGCCTTCGGCCTCGCCGCGCTCGATCGCCAGCATGATGGTGGCCGTGCCCTTATAGCCGTTGACGACGTCGAGCTTCGCGCCGGTGGCGTTCTTGACCATGTAGGCGTAATCGCTGGTCGAACCGCCGCTCTGCGACGCGCCGATGATGGTCTTCTCCGTCATCGCCTGGTCAAACGTTTTGACCTTCGACAGCGGTCCGGTGACGCACACGCGCGGATCGCTGTCGGCGCTCGCCAGGTAAGTAAATTTGGTCGGATCGTACTGGCCCGCGGCGCGCTTCTGCAGCAGCGGATCGATCATGACGCCCGGAAACAGAGCGGCGATCGTGGTGCCGTCCTTCGGTGCCACGTTATAGATGTAGGACGCTGCCTTGCCGCTGCCGGCGCCCGGCATGTTCTCCACCACGATCGTCGGATTGCCGGGAATGAAGCGGCCCAGGTGACGGGCGACCGCGCGCGCGTAGACGTCGTAGCCGCCGGCGGCGTCGGCGCCGACGATGAAGGTGATGGTCTTGCCGGCATAGAAGTCGGCTGCTTGCGCGGGCGCAGCAGTACCGGCTGCCGCCACGATGGCGGCCACGCCGAACAGAAAGCCGGAAACGACGCGTTGTCTCATTGTTTTCCTCCGCAGGAGTTTCGCGGCAGCATAGCCATGCCGTGCGAAACCTAGCAAGAAATCTAGAAGGTGAATTCCTCGCCGCGTCTGCGGCCCTGCGACACAGGAAGGAACAGTTCGTCGAGGGGGATAGGGCGCTTGATCAGTCCCTGCTCGTGCGAGTAGCCAACCAGTGTTTGCAGATTGTGCGTGTTGCGCTCGGTCAGCCCGTATTCCCAGGGATCGGACCGGAAGATTTCCTCCTGCTCCTCCCAGGCCTCGCGGTACCAGACGATCGGCGCGATGCGCGGATTTTCCATGCGCTCCATGGCGATGGCCTTCGACTCGTTGAGCGCATTGTAGAGGTTGACCGGCACCCAGGGATATTTCTCGACGATCTCCTGTTTGATACCGATCACGTGCATGATCGGATAGATGCCGGTTTTTTTGAAATAGGCGGCCTCGTCGGCTTTATAGTCGGGGAACAGCCGGCCGACGCGCGGGTCCTTTTCGCGCAGCGGCTTGATGATGTCCGGGTGCAGCACCGCATCAAGCTCGCCGTCAAGCAGCATGCCGATGATCGATTTCGACGCCGGCACGCGCGTCAGCCGCAGATCGCCCGGGAAGGCGGCCTCGGCGACGTCTTCGTCGAGCTCGGTGTACCAATCCATCGATTTGAACGGCACGTCGTATTCGTGCTGAAGGATGCCGCGCAGCCACAGCGCGGCGCTGTTGAGAAAGAATTTGACGCCGACTTTTTTGCCGATCAGATCCTTCGGCGTCTTGATCCCCTTGCCGGTGTTGATGAAGGCGAAGCCGTGGCGGAAGCGGCGATGCGGAAAGACCGGTATGGCGTGGAACGGATGGCCGTTGTCGCGCGCGGCGATATAGGATGAGCAGGAAACCTCGGCGATATCGAACTCACGGCCGCGCAGAAAGCGCCAGTGCCGGGTCGGTGAATCCATTGCGGTCACCACCTTCAGGTCGATGCCGTCGGGCTTGACCGTGCCTTCCTTGAGCGCACGCATGATCTCGTAGTCGCCGCACGCCAGCGTGAGTTCGATTCGGGTGGACATTCTTGAAGAACTCCTCGGATGCTTCGGAAGTAAATCGGAAGGCGTAGGGGCGGCGAATAGCGAATTACGGTTGGTGGGTTTTGAATTTACCTATTTGCTGGTCGCAGCCTTCCGCGGTGCTAAGCGGCGGTGTCTCGGGTCGTGGCGGCGGCGACAGACGAGACAGCGCGTTGCGCCTCCCAATCCTTGCCGAGCCCGGCGCTGGTCGGGAAGATCAGCGACTTGATCACCACCGGCACCGCGCCCGACGTGTCGAGGATGGCGCCGATGTCGATATAGTCGAACTCCTTCAGCTCAAGCCCGTCGATGGAGACGATCGGGTTGTTGAACTTCATTTCCTCGCAGTAGTGGATGCCGATCAGGCCGCCGACGTCGCCGTCGCCGGCAAGTACGATGGGGTGGCCATGGGCGATCACCGCTTCGAGGCCATCGGCGACGCCCCTGCAGAAATCGTCGAGCCGGCGGAACGTCGCCGAGCCGCGCCAGGGCACGAAGATCGCCACCGGACT
>DATJTL010000234.1:0-4219 GCA_035503415.1 Xanthobacteraceae bacterium | reverse complement strand
TCCGTGCCGTCTGAACCGATCCGGCTATGGTTTGCGCCCCAATAGCTTCTTCAACGTATCGCGCATATCCGGCGGCGTGTCAGCCATGCGCGCGATCGCATCCAAGGCCTGCTGACCGCCAATCGGGCTCACGTCAACGTTCAACTTTTCCGCGTCCGCCACGTAATCCGGGTCCTTGTGCACGGCCAGAAACGCCGCTTGCAACGCCTTGGCGCGGGCCGGCGGCAAGTCGGGCGGTGCCGCAAAAGGCCGCGACAGCAGATAGGGCAATTCGGCAAGCTCGATGAGCGCGCGCGAGCGCGCATCGGGGGCGAGTTCGCGCGCTGTTGGCACGTCGGGAAACTCCGGCAGCCGCGTCGCACGCCCGAACTGCAGCAGAACCCGCATGTCGCTGTTCGGGCCGAGCCATTGCGCGTGCGCGGAGCGCACCGAGGACAACCCCACCATGCGTCCTTCGACTTCGTTCTGATCGATGGCCAGGAACAGCACGCCACTGTCGCGGTATCCGGCGATCAACTTGATGTGCAGGCCGAGAAGATCGCGAAGCAGGATCGGGATATCGTCACTGGTCGAGCCCTCGGCGGTGCCGCCGAGCACCATCAGCGGCCCGCCGGGGCGTCGCGCATCTGCGATTGATTGAACCGGCGCGTCCTTGCGCACCATCAGGAGGTAGGCGTCGTTGGCATAACTTGACGACGAGCCGAGCCAGGTGAATTTGCGCGGATCGAACTGCACGTTGGGGTCGCTGCCAAGAAGCGCGACGAGCGTCATGTCGCGCGCAAACATCCCAAACGTTGAACCATCTTTGGGGGCGACGGAATAAATGTAGTTCGCCGCGCGCAGGCTTCCCGCGCCGGGCATGTTCTCCACCACCACATTTGGGTGGCCCGGAATATATTTCCCGATATGGCGTGCGAGCAGGCGGGCATAAGCGTCATAACCGCCGCCCGGGCCAAAGCCGACAATCAATTCCACCTGCCGACCGCGGTAGAAATCGGCGATGTCGTCGGCGTGCGCAGCCGATAGTGCGAGAAATAGAGAGAATAAGAACGCAATGGCCCGCATGTCAGCCGTGCTCCTAAGGCGCTTCCTTTTCCTAAGTCCCCGCTTTCTTTCTGGGCGGGCAACGGTCACATCCTCGCATAGGCGAAGCCGTGCGCCGAAGCAAAAATAAAGGCGGCTGCGCGTCCGGAGCGCTGCCGCCCACGTTCTCTTTCAGGTGCGATGGATCGTAGCGCTGCCGCGGCTCGTCCTAGAAGAAACCCATCCGCTCGCTTTCCATGTAGCCGGTGAGTAGTGCCACGCCGACCAGCATCACCAGACACGCCGCACCGATCTCGAAGCCGCGCAACACCAGCGCACCGTAACCGGTGCGCCGGATGGAAAGCCGCTTCGCTATCGATCTGGCGCCGACCGCGAGCGAAGCAATGGCCCCGACCGTGATGGCGGTGCCGAAGCCCATGACGAAAGTCGATGCGATACCCACCCAGAACAGGCCCTGCGACAGCGCGAACACGAGCACGATGATCGCGCCCGAGCACGGGCGCAAGCCGACCGCTACAATGGCCGACAATCCGCGCCGCCAGCCGCCCGGCCCTGCCAATTCCTCGGGCTCCGGACCGTGCGCGTGACCCCACGGCAGCACGCTCTCCTCCTCACCATCGTGGTGGTGATGGTCGTGATCCCCATGGTGATCGTGATGATCGCAATGGACGTGCTCCGGCTCCGCGTGCGCGTGGTCGTGTGCATCATGATGGTGCGTATGGGCGTGGTCATGCGCATGGGCGTGATCATGCGAATGCGCGTGGTCATGGTGGGCATGCCCGGCCGTTTGAGCAGCGGCTGTTGTACCCTTGCTCTCGCGCGCTCCATCCGCCGGCTCGTTTTGGGTGCGCAGCTTGTGTAGCGTCGAGCGGAAGCTCTTGGCCTTGACCCAGAAGAGACGAGCGCCAATCAGGATGATCAATACATAACTCACCGTCTCGATAACCCGCACGGTGTCGCCCATCATCTTGGCCGTGACGCCGATCAACAGCGCACCTACCGCCACGATCACGACGGCGGTCACCGACTGCATCACTGCCGAAGCGAACGACAGGGTGATGCCTCGCTTCCAGGTCTCCTCATTGGCGAGCAGATAGGACGAGATCACCGCTTTGCCGTGGCCCGGCCCCGCGGCATGGAAAATGCCGTAGACGAAGGAGATCCCAACCAGACCCCAATAGGCCGAACCATTGGTCTTGGCGGCGCGGATCATTTCCGCGAGCGCCTGATAGAAGAAGGCCTGCTGGGCGAGCAGCCAGCCAAAGAATCCGGTCGACGGTGCCGGGTGCATGCCGCCGAGCGAACCGAACTGCGCTCCTGCGGGGAGAGCCGCGCCGATCAGTGCGAGTACGGCGAGCACTGCCACGACCGAATGGCGGCGAGCGCGCCGCGCGCAATCGCTTGCGCTCACGGGCACGTCACCGTGATCGTGTTGGCGAAGCTTGCTCCCATTCCGATGTTGGCTTCGGACGTCACCAGCGCCTGATCGAGCTGCATGGTCGTCGGAAAATTGACGTCGGGGGGCTTTTCGGTCGCCACCTTGCAGTGCGCCGGCGCCCCGACGAGCTTCACAGGATCATCCTTGGCCATGGCGAAGTCGATGAAGAACGTCGGATCGTAGACTTCGATCTGCAGTTTTTTCTTCGCCTTCACAGGCGTCTTGAACGGCAGCGTGAAGTGCAAAGTCAAAAGCGTGGTCTTGGGATCATAATCGAGCCAATAATCGGGGCTCGGTTCGGCGAACGCATCCTTGACACGCTGGCCGTCGACCTTGGCGTAGGTGAAATAGTCGAAGTCCTTGAGCGAATCGACGTTGACCGTAGCGAGCGGCTTCAAAGTCGCTTGGGTGAATGTGCCGTTGGTCTTGGGAAATCCCATCGTCGCGAAGGCCGAGAACATATCGTCGAAGGTCCAGACGTGGCGCACGGCTGTGGCCGCGCCGTCCGGTGCGTAGACGATTTCGCTGTGCATCGTCACCCAGACGTGCGGATGCGCCGACGCATTCACCGTCACCCCGGCAACGCCGGCGCAAACGGCGGCGATAAACGCCACAACACGATGATTCATTGGCACCCCGGCCGCCGGCATGCCGCCCCGACACCACATCCAACTCTAGCTTGAAGTGGGGCGGAAAGGAGGCCGCTGTCGCGCCAACGCGACAGCGAAAAAGGAAACGGTGGAAAAGCACGGCACTCATGCTCGGCGAACCCGAGCTTCGCGAGACAAGTCCTTGCTATTTGTAATGTTATAACATTACATCTCGCCGGTCGGCAGCGTAATCGGCGGTGAGCGAGTTAGATATGTCTAGGTGTGCTGAGCATCGGCGTCGCGTTTCTCGCGCAGTTCTTCTGAGCAGTTCGGCGGTGTTCGCGCTGGCGAGTCTTGGCGAGTCCGCCCCCGCGCAAGTGCAGCTTCCTCAGGTCACGGTGACCGGGGCAAAACCGAAGCCAAAACCGCGTCCGGTACGCCGGGCGACCGCACCGCCGGCGGCAACGGCAGCGCCTGCGGCGCCGGTCAATGCGGCAACGGCGAAAAGCGACGCTTTCAACGCCGCGCGTAACGGCCTCTACACGACCATCGGTACGACCTCGGACACGTTCACGCACGACACCATCCATGCGCTGCCGCAGGGCACCAACGCCCCGGTCGAGAAAATTCTGCTGCAGGCTCCGGGCGTGTCGCAGGATTCCGCAGCGAGCGGCCTGCTCCATGTGCGCAACGATCACGCCAATGTGCAATTCCGCATCAACGGCGTCATGATCCCCGACGGCGTCACCGGCTTCGGCAGCATTTTGGACCCGAGCCTGATTGGCAGCATGTCGCTCGTCACCGGCGCCCTGCCCGCCGAATTCGGCATGCGCACGGTCGGCCTCGTCGACATCAATACGCGCGCCGACATATTCAACAATTCCGGCAGCGTCGGTTTTTACGGCGGCAGCCGCGGCACCATTGAGCCGAGCTTCGAATACGGCGGCACCGTAGGCAGCACATGTCCCACGGGCGCGCCGGGTGGCGCCAGTGCGTCCGCCAGTTGCTTTCCGGGCGTGCAGTACCTGTTCACCGGCCGCTATCTGCAGACCACCGAAGGCATCGAGAATCCGCTGCCGGCACTCAACGCCATCCACGACTTCACACAGCAGGAGAAGGGCTTTGCCTACATGTCGGCGTTCGTCGA
>DATJTL010000233.1:0-5676 GCA_035503415.1 Xanthobacteraceae bacterium | reverse complement strand
CGCTGCCGACAGCACCAAGGTCGCGGTCTCGGCTCTTGATGAAGTCGCCGGCGCCGCCGGCGAAGCGCGTTCGTCGGCGCAGGCGTTGCTGGAATCCGCCGAAGCCGTCGCCAGGGTTGCCGACAAATTGCGCGGCGCTGTGGAAGTATTCCTCGACAAAGTGGCGGCCTGAAAAGACTCTCTTCAGCGCCCGAACAATTTATCGAGCAGCCAGAAGTCGAGGCCGCTGTTGCGACTGCCGCCCCCGGCCTGCGGGGCCGGGTAACGTGGCGGTGACGGCGGCGGACCCGCATAAGCCGGAATATTTGCAACCGGCACCCCGCTCGTCCATCCGCCGCCGGCAAGCCCCGGCAGCGGCGTGGGCGCGATGCCGCGCATCGCGGTCTGCATGAACCGGCTCCAGATATCGACCGGCAGTCCGCCGCCAGTCGCCTTTTTGGTCGGTGAGGAATCGTCGTTGCCAAGCCATACGCCGGTGACGAGGCGCGACGTATAGCCGATGAACCAGGCGTCGCGGTAATCCTGGCTGGTCCCGGTCTTGCCGGCGGCCTGCCATCCCGGCAGTTCGGCGTGGCGCGCGGTGCCGGACACGAGCGTCTGGCGCATCATCGCGTTCATCATCGCCACATAGCGCGCGTCGACGATGCGGCCGAGTGCCCGCGGCGCGCATGCGTACAGCGTCTTGCCGTCGCTGGTGCGGATGCGCTCGATGACGTGCGGCGATGCCGCGTAGCCGCCATTGGCGAACGCCGTGTAGGCGGAGACGAGTTCGAACGGCGAGACTTCGGAGGTGCCGAGCGCGATCGAGGCGTTGGGCTCGAGCGGCGAGTCGATGCCGAGCCGGTAGGCGGTGCGAATGACGGCGGCAGGGCCGACTTCGAGCGTCAACCGCACCGCGACGGTGTTGAGCGAATCGGCGAGCGCCTGAGTCAGCGTCACCGGACCATAATATTGGTGTTCGAAATCTTCCGGCCTCCAGCCGTTCACCGAAATCGGCGCGTCCTCGCGAATCGTGTCGGGCGTGAGCCCGTGTTCGAGCGCAGTGAGATAGACGAACGGCTTGAAGGCCGAGCCCGGCTGGCGCTTGGCCGCGATGGCGCGGTCGAACTGGCTCTCGGCATAATTGGTGCCGCCCACCAGCGCGCGCACCGTGCCATCCGGGGTCATTGCGACCAGCGCGCCCTCGCCGACGCCAAGCTTGGCGCCGCGCTGCGCCAGTTCATCGACCAAGGCATGTTCGGCGGCGTTCTGCAGCGCCGGATCGATCGTCGTTTCGACCACGATATCCTGATCGAAATTGCCGATCAGGTCGTTGACCGCGTCCATCACCCAGTCGGCGACGTAATTGACCGAGCCGGCGCCGCTCGGCTTTTTCGCGCGCGCCGGATGAAGGAGCGCAAAGTGCGCGGCATCGGCGCCGATCATTTTTTGCTCCAACATGTCGGCGATGACCACCCGAGCGCGCCTTATGGCCCCGTCGGGATTGCGCGTGGGCGCAAGCCGCGACGGCGACTGCACCAGGCCGGCTAACATGGCGGCTTCGGGAAGCGTCAATTGCCGCGCGGATTTGCCGAAGTAGCGCTGCGCCGCGGCTTCGATACCGTAGGCGCCGGCGCCGAAATAGACGCGATTGAGATACAGTTCGAGGATCTGCGTCTTGGAAAATTTGTGTTCGAGCCAGAAGGCAAGTGCGACCTCCTGGAGCTTGCGCGTCAGCGTGCGCTCCTGCGTCAGGAACAGATTCTTGGCGAGCTGCTGGGTGATGGTCGAGCCGCCTTGCGCCGCGCCACGGTGCAGCAGATCGGCGATCGCCGCGCGCGCGATTCCCACCGGATCGACGGCGTAGTGCGAATAGAAGCGGCGGTCCTCGATAGCGATGAACGCATTCGGCACGTAAGGCGGCAGCTCGCGCAGCGGCACCGCGGCTCCCCCCATATCGCCGCGCGTCGCCAGCGTCGTGCCGTTGTCGCCGACGATGAGGACTGAGGGCGGGCGCTTGGGAATTTCCAGCGACTGGATTGGCGGCAGATGGATACCGACCCAGACGGCAAGGCCGATGGCGGCAATGCAGGCCCACAGCGCCAGCACCGCACCCCAGTAGATCACGCGGCCGAAGCCGGAGCGGCCTTTCTTGCCGCGGCGTTTACGCGGCTGCCATAGCGGACCGGGATCGGAGCGCCGCCGGGCGCCACCCCGTCCCTTCGGCGGACCGCCGACGCGGTCCTGTGGCCGCAGCCGCAGTTCGAAGCGCGCGGTGTCGTTGGCACGTTTGCGGCCGCCCTGTCGCCCCGCCATCCCGCATCCCCCAACGCGCGTCCCGCGCCGACCTGACGGTAGAGAGCGCGGTTTAAGGGGGGGTTACCCGCCACACTGTGTTGGGCCGGTTCGGTATCGGCTTCAGGCGGCGTGAACATCGGCAAAAGCGGCGCCAAGAGCAGGCACCAAGAGCAGGTACCAAGAGCAGGTACCAAGACACGGTGCCTTGATTTCTGTGCGACCTCTTGGATATTCCCTTAACGCGGCCGGGTCATGTACGATTGGCCCCCAAATAGTTCCAGAACGAAGAAACGTAAGAACAGGGACGAAGCAATGAAGGTGTGCGTAGTAGTAGCGACGATATTCCTCATGACCGGTATCGCTGCGGCCTCTGCCGCGGTGAGGATCTCTGACGATCTTGGCGGTCAGATTGGCGATTATTTGGCCAGGTTCAGCGCCCTGCGCTCGTCCGGCGAGATGGTGGAGATTGACGGCACCTGCGCGTCGGCGTGCACGATGGTCTTGGGCAGTATTCCGAGAGATCGGATCTGCGTTACGCCGCGGGCGGTGCTCGAGTTCCACTCGGCCTGGGATCCATCTCCGTCCGGCGGAGAAGTGACGAGCCCGGCCGGCAACCAGATCCTGTGGTCGACCTATCCCGGCCAGGTGCGAAGATGGATCAGCCGGCACGGCGGATTGGGATCGCGGATTATCAGGCTGAGCGGACCGGCGCTGGCGGCCATGTATCCACGTTGCCCGCGCTGATGGTATTGCGCTTGTTCGGACCGATAATTCGCCCCCGCTGAACGGTCCTTTCAAGTTTCATCCGATTGAGATTACCGACATCGCGCCGATCTTATCAGCGTGACAACAAGAGCTTTGCGCCCTTGTTCAGTCCGCCGAATAGGAGACGTGCTATGAAAAAGCTAGTTTTTGCGACAATCGTTGCTGCCGGCATCTTGTCTCCGGCACTTGCCCAAAACGGACTCCACGCCTACGCGCTGGTGGGTACTCGAGCCGGCAGCGGTGTTCACTCCTTCGCCATGGCGCCAGGAGACCCGCCCGCGGCTTACCCTGAGAATCCGGCGGCGACCGGTGGCGGTAGCACCGGTTTCAATATCCGAGTTCTTCAGCACTAACGACGTAGGTTTTCATCACCAACGGCATACCAAGTAATTTTTCAGCACCAAGGACATACCAAACGGGGCGAGCCGCAAGCTCGCCCCGTTTGTTTTTCTGTTCCCACGCAATTAATCGCCTTAATCGCCGGCGCGATCTCGGCGCTCTTTGCGCTCCGTGAGTATTTGCGGCTTCCTTGGCTCTGTGCCGCGTGGAACCCTTAGCCCTGAGCCGCGCGGAACAATTTGGCCGAACAGTACCGGGAACTTAATTTTTTTCCGGCGTTGCGCGAACCGGCGGAATATTTTCGCTCGCACGCCAATCGTATGTCGCGAGTGACAGGAGTCGTCGTGCTCTTGTTTGCTTCTAAAACAGGAGAAGAATCATGATCAAGGCAACAACACTCGCGATTATCGCAGCGACTGCTGCAATCAGCATTGCGACGCCGGCGCTCGCCCAAACGCCGCGCTATGGCGATCCTTTGCCGGGGGAGAAGGGCTTCCACTCCTTCGCGTTGGTGCCCGGAGAGCCGCACTCGTATTCCGTCAATCCGGAAGCGAACGGCGGCGGCAGCGCAGGTTACAATACTCTCATTCTTCAGTACTAGACGGAACATCAGTACTAACGACAGAACAAACGGGGCGAGCCGCAAGCTCGTCCCCGCTTGTTTTTGTTCCGGTATTATAAATCTCCAGACTCATCGCGGCGGCTTTCGCGCTCACGGCGGCGGGATCACACTTGCTTCCGCCAGGGCACCGTCCATGCCGATTTTCGCCGCCATCACACCATGCGACGCGATCATGGCTTCGCCCATGCGGATCAATCTGGCGCCGAGGCCGTCCCTTCCGACGCTCTGCGCAGTCACTCGCGCACCTTCCAGCAGCAAGTAGAGTTCATCGGCGAGCATTTCAGGCTCCCTCAACCCTGCGCTCCGGAACAAATGCGCAAGACGCTGGCGCTGTGCGATCTTGTATTCTTCGATCACGCGGCGCGCCGGATGAGTCTTTTCCGGCAGTTCGACCGCGGCATTGGCCAGCGCGCAGCCCCGGCGATCCGCGTTGGTCAGATGGTCGGCCATTTCGGCGAGCCAAGCGCGAACCTGACCCAACGGATCGCCCGGATGAGCGCGCTCACAAGCGTCCCAGCAGCGGTTCGCCTCTTGGGCCGATTGGCGAAGATACTCGGCGACCAGCTCGTCCTTGGAGGGGAAGTGCCGGTAAAGAGTCATCTTGTTGGTGCCGGCAGCCTCGGCGATGGCTTCGACCCCGACAGCCCTGATCCCGTGCCGATAAAATAGCTCGCGAGCCGCCGCCAGAAGGCGTTCACGCGGGGGCGTTCTCTCGCCCGCTTCCCCATTCGGCAGCATACTGGTCGCCCTCATGTTCCCTCCTGACTTCCCCCTCTTGACGTGGGTGTTACCGGTCAGTATCTACTCCGCTATGTGGTGTTACCGGTCAGTAACACAAGACTAGGCGCCTGTCACTTGGTTCTGTCAGTTGGCCGGGAGGCAAAGTCGCGGGGAGCTGTAGCAGCACCTACATCCCAGCATCAGGCGGCGATTAAGGCAGGTGCCGCTTGGCAAGTGCGGCTTGGGAACCACTACTTGGCAACCACTACCTGGCAACCACTACTTGGGCAGCCGCTACTTGGCGGCCACTACTTGGCAACCGCGACCAGACGAGGGTGCGCGTAATCGGGCGGGCTGGGGAACTGTAGGAGTGATTTCATGGATCGCATGACCAGCATCACCACCTTTGTGAAGATCGCGGAAGCGGGCGGATTCTCCGCGGCGGCGCGCAAGCTCGGCGTCTCCCCCAGCACAGTCACGATGCAGATTCAGGATCTCGAAGACCGGCTCCACGTGCGTCTGCTCAATCGCAGCACGCGCAAGGTCAGCCTCACAGATATCGGGCGGGCCTACTACGAGCACTGCATGCATATTCTCGCCGACATGGACGAGGCGGACAGTGCGATTCAGGCAATGAACTCAAAGCCGAGCGGCATCTTCCATCTCAATGTCTCGATCGCGATTCCGTTCTTCGTCGGACCCGTCATTGCCGAGTTCACCTCGCTCTATCCCGACGTCAAGGTGAGCATGACGATGAGCGATCGCATGGTCGATCTTGTCGAGGAGGGAATCGACCTTGCCATCACCACCATGCCGGTGCCGAATTCAAACCTGGTCATGCGGCGCGTCGGCGCATTCCGGCTGCTGGTATGCGGCAGCCCCGATTATTTCGCCCGCCATGGCGTGCCGCACGATCTGAGCGATCTCGCGAACCACAACTGCATGAAATACAC
>DATJTL010000232.1:0-2447 GCA_035503415.1 Xanthobacteraceae bacterium | reverse complement strand
CAAAAATACCGTGCCAAGACGGCTCTGCTCGAGGCCGCGCACACCCTGGCGCGGAACGCGACCCTCACCCCCAATGAGGCGATGCGGCACGGCATTTCGCTGCGCCGGGACGGGTGCCGGCGTTCGGCCTTCGAGCTTTTGTCATATCCGGATATCGGCATGGGCGATCTGGCGCGGATCTGGCCGCAGTTCGGCGCGCTGGACTCCCGGATCGCCGAGCAGATCGAGATCGACGCCAAATACGACGTCTATCTCAGCCGCCAGGCGGCCGATGTGGAATCCTATCGTCGCGACGAAGGCCTCGTGCTGCCGGAGGACATCGATTACGCGGCGCTGCCGGGTCTATCGAATGAGGTCCGGCACAAGCTGCAGACACACCGGCCGCGCACGATCGGGCAGGCGGGGCGCCTAGACGGCATCACCCCGGCCGCTTTGACGTTGCTTGTTGCCCATCTGCGCCGCGACAAAAGCCGTAAGGCGGTGGGTGGAGTGGCGTGACCGTGGAACGCGGGCGCGACCAGCAAAGCGTGCGCCCCGCTGTCACTCGGGCTTCCGCCAGCCAGCCGGCGGAGCTTGAGGAGGACCGGGCTCGCGCGCTGGAGCTGGTTCCTGTTTCACGTGAAACAGTCGCCCGTCTCGATCGCTTCGTGGCGGTGCTCCTCGACGGGCAGCGGCGGATTAATTTGATCGCGCCATCGACCGAGCCAGCGCTGTGGACCCGCCACATCGCCGATTCGCTCCAGCTGCTTGCGCTGGCGCCGCAAGCGCGGCTGTGGGCTGACTTCGGCTCCGGCGCTGGGTTTCCCGGTTTGGCGATTGCCTGTGCGCTCGCGGACACGCCGGGGGCCCGCGTCCACCTGGTCGAGAGCAGCACCAAGAAAGCTGCGTTCCTGCGCGAGGCGGTGCGAGCGGCGGACGTCCCGGTCATCGTCCATGCGGTCAGGATCGCGGATTTCGTCAAGCAGCCTCCGGAGCACATCGAGGTTGTGACTGCCCGCGCGGTCGCGTCGCTTACGGAACTGCTGGCGGCGGCCTATCCGTTGTTGATAAAAGGTGCAGTAGGTCTTTTTCCCAAGGGGCAAGGGGTTGAGGTTGAATTGACCGAAGCCGCTAAATGTTGGAATATTCAGGCGAGTTTGACGCCGAGTCGGACTGATCCGAAGGCCCGGATAGTCACGGTGCAGGGGCTCAGACCGGTTTCCGGCTCACATGGGGAAAGACATCCGGCCACGCGATGAGGCGGTGAGCCGTTAGATGTGGGGCATCATTCCATGACCGACGTGCCGACGTCCCAAAAATCCCCCGAGCTTGTACCGGCGCCGGCCGCGGATCGGGATCTGAGAACCGAGCCCGCGCGAGCAGCGCGCGTGTTGGCTGTCGCCAATCAGAAAGGCGGCGTCGGCAAGACCACGACCGCGATCAACCTCGGCACTGCGCTCGCGGCCGTCGGCGAGCGAGTTCTGGTCATCGACCTCGATCCGCAAGGCAACGCCTCGACCGGTCTCGGCATCGATCGCCGCAGTCGCCAGCATTCGACTTACGACGTGCTGATCGGCGAGGCGACATTGCGCGACGCCATCGTGTCGACTGCGGTGCCGCGCCTGTACATTGCGCCGTCGACCCTCGATCTATCCGGATTGGAACTCGAGATCGGCCAAGCGCGCGACCGCGCATTCCGCCTGCGCAACGCGCTCGCACCGTTGAACACGCCAACGCCCGGCGCGACCAGTTTCAGCTACGTGCTGGTGGACTGCCCGCCGTCGCTCAATCTGCTGACCGTGAACGCCATGGCGGCGGCGAACGCGATTCTGGTGCCGCTGCAATGCGAGTTCTTTGCGCTGGAAGGTTTGTCGCAGCTCCTGAAAACGGTCGAGCAAGTGCGCACGCAGCTCAATCCCGAACTCACCATCCACGGTATCGTGCTGACCATGTACGACGCGCGCAACAATCTGTGCGGCCAGGTGGTCGCCGATGTACGCGAGTTCATGGGCGACAAAGTCTACGACACGATCATCCCGCGCAACGTGCGCGTCTCGGAAGCGCCGTCCTACGGCAAGCCGGTGCTGGTCTACGATCTCAAATGCAGCGGCAGCGAGGCATACCTGCGGCTCGCCACCGAGATCATCCAGCGCGAAAAAGAATTGTGCGTAGGCTGACGGGACACTGCGCGTGAGTGATGGTTTGGGAGATTCGCCGGTGGCGGAAGAGGCGATGCGGTCGCGATTGGGACGCGGTTTAGCCGCGCTCATCGGCGATGTCGGTACTGAAAGTTCGACCGAGCGGCCGCAACGCGGTCAGCGGCGATTGCCGATCACGTCGCTGCGGCCGAACGCGCGCAATCCGCGGCGGGTTTTTTCCAACACCGAACTCGACGAGCTCGCCGCGTCGCTGCGCGAGCGCGGCATCATCCAGCCGATCGTCGTGCGGACGCTGCGCGACGTTCCCGA
>DATJTL010000231.1:0-14028 GCA_035503415.1 Xanthobacteraceae bacterium | reverse complement strand
CGCCCGGCGGATTGGACGGTGTCGCCGCGTGCAGATAGGTGCCGTCGAGCTTGCCCAGGCTGGTGACGCCAAGGAGCCCCATCGAGCGCGTCACTTCGTCCTCCAGAAGCTCGAGCATGCGCACGATGCCGGCCTGGCCATTGGCGGCAAGCCCGTAGCATTGCATGCGGCCGAGCCCGACCAGGTTGGCGCCGAGCGCGATGGCCTTGACGATGTCGCTGCCGCGATAGAAGCCGCCGTCGATGATGATCTTGGCGCGGCCGGCGACCGCTTCCACGATCTCCGGCAGCACATCGGTCGAGCCGCGGCCGTGATCGAGCTGCCGGCCGCCATGATTGGAGACGTAGATGAACTCGACCCCGTGATCGAGGGCGATCTTGGCGTCCTCGGCGGTGGCGATGCCCTTGATCGCGAGCGGAATGTTGAAGTTCTTCTTGATGCGCTCAACTGTGCGCCAGTCGAGCGCCGCCTGGAATTCGCGCCCGCTGGCGCGGCGGCGGCCGCCGGTGACGTGGCGCTTGGCGATGTCGCGCTCGCGCCGGCTGTAATGGGCGGTATCGACGGTCAGACAGAACAGCGCGTATTTGTTGGCGATGGCGCGCGCGACGTAATCGTCGACCCAGGCGGTGTCGCCGCGGACGTAGAGCTGGAACATCCGCAAACCGTCCGGCGCTTCCTTGGCGACGCCTTCGAGGCCCGGATCGCAGACCGAGGAGAGCATGTGGGCGACGCCGAACTCGGCGGCCGCCCTGACCACCGGCGCGGCGCCCTCGGGATGAAAGCTTTCCAGCGAGCCGACCGGGCAAAGCACAACCGGCAGGCGCAGCTTGCGGCCGAGGATCTCCGTCGAGGTGTCGACCGTGCTCACGTCGCGCAGCACGCGCGGGCGGAACGCGACCGAGTCGAGCGCCATGCGGTTGCGCCGAAGCGTGGTCTCGGTCTCGACGCCGCCGACGATGTAGTCCCAGGCGTTCTGATTGAGATTCTGCCTCGCCTTGTGGACGATCTCGTGCAGGTTCAGAAAATCGGGATTGGCCGTCAACTTCCCCAGTCGGGCGGCTTCGTCGAGTTTTTCGCTGCTCATCTTGGCTACACGTCGCTGATTGCGGCCGGCCGGCCTTTTGCGGATGGGAGCCTTGCGCCTGCAAGGGCGAGGCACGGTACCGAGTGAGTTGCAGGCGATCAAGGCCGCTGTGGCGGCCCTCTCCTGCGGATTTCGTCCCGGACCGGCGCGGCGCTCGCGGCAAGGCTACGCGACGTTGCGGCCGGCTCTTTGCTTGCGCGCATACATACTTTCGTCGGCTCGCGCCATCACGTCGGCGATCCGGTCGGTATGCGCCAGCATCGCCACGCCGGCGGAAGCGCCGATCCGCAGCCTCGCACCGGCGCAGCGGATGTCGAGCGCGCCGACGATGCGCTCGAGCGCGCGCGCCTTGGCGTGAGCGCTTTCCTCGCTCAGATTCCACAGCAGGACGGCGAACTCGTCGCCGCCGAAGCGGGCCATGATATCGGAGGCGCGCAGCACGCCGATGATGGCGGCGGAGACCTGTTTGAGGACGTTGTCGCCGGCGAGATGGCCGTAGCGGTCGTTGACCGCCTTGAAGCCATCGAGGTCGATGAAGACGACGGCGTTGCTCGAGCGGTAGCGCTCCACATAGCTGAGCGCGCGAGAGAGCTCGCGCTCGAAGCCGCGGCGATTGAGGACATCAAGAAGCGGGTCCGCTTCGATCTTGGATTCAAGCTCGGCGACTTTCGCCCGCGCCGCGGTAAGCTCTGCTTCGAGCTCGGCCAGACGCCAGTTGAATGTATTGGAAAGCAGATCGACCAGTCCCAGCATGGCAATGCGCCTCGACATCCGTGAAATGAGCGTGCGGGATGTGAGACGACATAAAAGCCCCACGCGGTGCCGCGCGCCCTGCTGGACACTCGACATCTCCCCGCGGGCGCTTCTGCTGCCCGGTCCGGCCGAGGCAATAGCGCAAGACGCATCGAAATCGGCTTAAGCGTCATGGCTAATATTTGGTATCGCGGCGCGGCCGTGCGCTATGCTTGATGAACAGTTAACGACACGCTTTCTTCTCGACGCCCTCGGCGAGACTCCTCCAGACCTCGGCCATTTCCTGCAGCACGCGGCGATGCTCGTCGTTCTTCGACTGCTTCGCCAGTTGTTCGCACTCCTCGGCGAATTGCCGGTATTTCTCCGGGGTTTCCATGTGGAACAAACCCGGAGAGCATGGCAGCCGTTGCGCCCGCATGGGCGGCATTCGGGTGGAACCGAAACGAACGAAGAAATGGTTCGCTCTGTCGCCGATCAAAATAACGTGTGGCAAATTATTTGCAGCGAAGCCGTGCGCGTACTCACGGCTTTGGAATCGATTTGCGCGCCGCCAGAAGCCGCCGAATGTGATCGTGGACGGTCATCGCGTCGTAGGGTTTCGGCAACGGACCCTGTTCGCACAATTCCTTTGCTCCTTGTACGGCGCGGCCAAGCGTCCCCGCCAGCAGCACGTCGAGGCCGGGACGATGCTCGCGAATCCACTTCGCCAGTCCGAAGCCTTCGACCGCACCGGGCATCTCGACGGCGCTGAAGACGACATCCACGCGCGTCGCCTCATGCAGAAGAATGGCCATCGCCTCGTCGGCGCTGACCGCTTCGATGACCCTGTAGCCGCAGTCGCGAAGGTACTGCGCGATCGGCATGCGCAGAAGAATGTCGTCCTCGACAATCAGGATGGTTTCTTGTGCCGGGCTTTGGTCGCTCATCGGGAGCAAACGGCAAAGGGGGTGCCTGCGTTCCCAAGCCGAGTATCCCGATGTGAGCCATCGTTTTACCCGTCAAATCGAGCCCAATCGACCCTCTATTTTGCTCCGGCCAGCGGGCGGGGGCCAGACCCCAAGCCCTGGGATTTCTGAAAGTGTGACACAGAATCGCACCGCTCATCAGATCATCACACCGTGGTAGCTGTCCGTTGCGGCTGCCTGTAATATTGCGGCACCGCACACGCTGCGGCGGATCTTGTTGCCGTCCCCAGCATAATTCTCTACTGAAAGCGCGGGCCAAGCCGACCATTGCGTCGAACATAAGGGTGCCGCTCCGGCGGACCAATCACAGGAGGAAATGCCATGACCAAAAAATCCTTCCACGGCGATCGCGCAACGCTATCGCGCCGCGGCCTGATGAAAGCCGGACTCGGCGCAACGGCGTCGGGGTTGCTGCTGCGCGGCACGACCGTTCCGGCTTTGGCGCAGAAAAGCTATCCGGCGCTCGGCACCTTTCCGGCCGGCAGCAGCGGCAGCACCATCTTCATCGGCGGCGTGATGCCGCTCACCGGTCCGTACTCGTCGTCCGGCAAGGACATGCAACTCGGCTTTGAAATGGCGGTCGAGCATCTCAACAACGGCAGTTCGATCACGGCCGCCATTCCGACGCTGAAAAAGGGCAAGGGCGTGCTCGGCAAGAAAATCGAATATCAGGTCGCCGACAGCCAGACCAAGCCCGATCCGTCCGTCGAAGCCGCCACCCGCTATATCCGCGACAACAAGGCCATCATGCTCACCGGCGGGGTCTCCAGCGCCGTGTCCATTGCATTGCAAAAACTCGGCCAGCGCGAGCACGTCATCTTCATGGTCGGCAACAGCGGCTCGAACGACACCACCGGCAAGGACTGTCAGCGCTACGGCTTCCGCGCCCAGCCCTCCGCCTACATGGCCTGCAAGGCGCTGGCGCCGGTGTTGGCGAAGCAACTCGGCAAGAACAAGAAGGTCGGCTATCTCACGCCCGACTACACTTACGGTCACAGCGTCTTCGATTCGATGAAGGAGTTCGCCGGCAAGGAAGGTTGGACGGTCGCTACCAACCAGCTGGCGCCGCTCGGTACCACCGATTTTTCGTCCTATCTGCTCAATATTGCCAATAGCGGGGCCGACGTCTTCGTCAACATCGCCTTTGGCGCCGATGCGGTATCCTCGACCAAGCAGGCCGAGCAGTTCGGCATGCTGTCGAAGATGAAATACGTGGTGCCCAACATCTCGCAGTTTCAGGCCAAGGAACTGGGCGCCAAGATAATGGGCGGCACCTACGGCACGCAGGCCTGGTGGTGGACCGAGGAGGATACCTATCCGCTCGCCAAGCTCTTCGTCGAAGAATTCGAGAAGAAGAACAAGTACAAGCCGCGCTGGGGCGCGAGCGAGGTCTACGTGCAGATGCTGGTCTGGGCCGACGCGGTTGAACGCGCCGGCACGTTCTATCCGGTCGAGGTGATCAAGGCGCTGGAGAGCGGACAGAAGGTGAACTCGATCTACGGCGAAGTCTATTACCGCGCGGGCGATCATCAGCTGGTGCGCCCGGTGCCCGTGATGATCGGGAAGAAGCCGGAAGAGATGAAGGGCCCGGAGGATTTCTACCAGGTTCTCGAATTGGTGCCCGGCGAACAGGTGCTGCCGCCGCTTGCGGAAACCGGCTGCAAGATGCCTCCGATCGAAGGCTGACCGGTTCGGCCAGGTTCGTCTTTTGGGGCGGCCCCGAAGCATACGGGGCCGTCCTGCTTGTTGTAACCGTCGCGCTTGGCGACGGAGCGATGATATAAGCTCTTCCGATGCCCACCCTCGCCCAATTCCTTTCCCAGGCCTTTAACGGCATCGCGCTGGGCGCCCTGCTGGCGCTGATCGCCAGCGGGCTTTCCATCATTCTTGGCACATTGGGCGTACTCAATTTCGCCCACGGCGCCATGTTCATGCTTGGCGCCTACGCCGCCTTCGTGGTGCTGGGCCATTACGATTCGTTCCTGTTGGCGCTGGCACTCGGCGCGCTGGTGTTGCTGGTTGTGGGCTTTGCGACCGAGCGCGGTCTGATCCGGTTCTACTACAGCCGCCCGAAGGAGGATCAGATCCTGGTCACGTTCGGCCTCGGCATCATGATGGTCGAGGCGGTGCGCTACATTTTTGGCGGGCTTAGCCAGCCGGTGCCGCTGCCGAGCTGGGGCCAGGGCATCGTCAATTTCGGCTTCTTCTTTTATCCGCTCTATCGTGTCCAAGTGATCGGCGTCGTCGCAGTTCTGCTCATCGCCTTCTATGTGCTGCTGTACCGCACACGGATCGGACTCGTGGTGCGCGCCGGCATCGAGGACCCGCTGATGGTGGAACTTCTGGGCACCCATGTGCGGCGCATGTTTCTTGCGGTGTTCTGCATCGGCGCCATGGCGGCGGGCATTGCCGGGGTGATCTACGCGCCGCTTGCCGCCGTCATTCCCAATATGGGCGAGCCTTTCCTGGTCGAGTGTTTCGTCGTCATCGTGATCGGCGGGCTCGGCTCGTTCCCGGGCGCGGTGGTCGGCGGCATCGTGGTCGGCGAAATTCTCAGCCTGACCACCTTGTTCAATCCGGCCTACGCACAGGCCGCGATCTACGCGGCGATGACGCTGGTGCTGCTCATCCGGCCGCGCGGCCTATTCGGCACGGCGGGTCGCGCGTGATGACTGGCCGGAGCGGGAGCCTGCTGGCGCGGTGGATGCCCGAGTTGGCCATGGCGGCCGCGCTGGTCGTGCTGCCCTTTGCCTTCGACACATGGCTTGGCTCGGTCGACCTGTTCACGCGCATCCTGATCTGGGGCATTTTCGGCCTCGGCTTCGACCTGTTGTTCGGCCGCAGCGGACTCTTGTCGTTCGGTCAGGCGGCGTTCTACGGTGCCGGCGGCTTTATGACCGCGTATCTGCTGACCAGCGGCACGCTCAGCAACGTCTGGCTCGCGATGGCGGCCGGCATCATCACAGCGACGGCATTCAGTGTGATCGTTGGCTTCCTCGCGCTGCGCCGCGTTGGCATCTACTTCGCCATGATCACGCTCGCATTTGGCGAGCTGTCCTATTTTCTGGAGAATTCGCCACTGGCCAACTGGACCGGCGGGGAGAATGGTCTGCCCGGAGTGCCGGCGCCGGTGATTCACATCGGCGGCTTCGATTACGCGTTCGCCGGGTCATGGCCGAGCTATCAGCTGGTCGCCGGCTTCTTCTTCGTCGGCTTCGTTCTCGCTCGCTACATCGTGCTCTCTCCGGTCGGGCTGGTCCTCACCGGAATCAAGCAGAATCCAGAACGTACCGCCGCACTTGGTCACAACGTGGGCGGCTATAAGCTCGCGGTCTTCGTCCTCGCCGCTGCGTTCGCCGGTTGCGCCGGCGCGCTGCTCGGCGTCTTCCAGAGCTACATGCCGCCAGACGCCTTCGCGCTGGACACATCGGGGCAGCTCGTCATCCAGACGGTCATGGGAGGCGCCGGGACGCTGATCGGCCCCACAGTCGGCGCCGCCGTGTGGCTGTCGTTGCGCAACGTCCTGCAGCAAGTACCGGCCATCGGAGGCCTGTGGCAATTCATTCTCGGCGCGGTCTTCGTCCTGCTGGTCTCCTTCATGCCGAGCGGCATTGTCGGAACGATCGCGCGGCTGGGTGCACGCCTGTGGCGGTCGCCTCGTGTCGTCACGGGCGTCGCTTCGACTCCAGAGAATGCGGCTGCCCGGGAGGGATTGCTCGCACCGTTGCCGATTGCGCGCACGCTGAATGCCTCGACCGCCGAATACGCTCTGCAAGCCAAGAACGTGAGCAAGGCCTATGGCGGCATTCGCGCCGTCGACGGCGTATCGCTGGCGCTGCCGGACGGTTCGCTGCACGCCATCATCGGACCGAACGGGGCAGGCAAGAGCACGTTCTTGCGCCTGCTCAAGCGCGAGGAGACGGTCGATTCCGGCAACATTTTCCTGCATGGAGTCGATGTTACGGGCGCCGATGTCACCGCGGCCTATCAGTACGGCCTGTCGAAAAGCTATCAGATCAATCAGCTCTTCCCCGAGCTTACCGTGCGCGAGAACTTGCGGCTGGGGGCACTCGCCCGCCAGCGCGGCCGACTGCGGCTCGACGTGTTCCGGGCGGCCGACGGCTTCCCCAAGGTCGAGGCGCTGGTCGAGGCGCTGGCCGAAGAACTCGGATTGGCGCAATGCGCCGACCTCGTCGTCAACACGCTTCCCTATGGAGAGAAGCGCCGGCTCGAACTTGGCCTCGCTTTGGCATCGCAGCCCACGGTGCTGCTGCTCGACGAGCCGCTTGCCGGCTTGAGCCCCGCGGAACGCGAGGACATCAAGAAGCTGATCCGCAGCCTGCGCAAGGGCCGCACCATTCTTCTGGTCGAGCACGACATGGACGCGGTGTTCGAACTCGCCGAGCGTATTACCGTGCTGCACGAAGGCAGCAAGCTCGCCGAGGGTACGCCGAAGGAGATTTCCGGCAACCCACGGGTGCGCGAGGCCTATCTGGGCGGGATGGCGCCATGACCGATGCGGCGATGGAAGCGAACAGCGCGAACGGCGCAGCGCCTATGATCGAGGTCGAGCGCATCAACACCTATTACGGCGACTCGCATGTCCTGTTCGACGTCTCGATGCAGGTGCGCGAACGTGAAGTGGTCGCGCTGCTCGGCCGCAACGGCGCCGGCAAAACGACTACGCTCAAGACACTCGCTGGAGTGCTGCATCCCCGCACCGGCAAGATCCGTTTCGAGGGCGAGCCGATCGAGCTATCGCCCAGTCACACCATCGCGGGGCGCGGCCTGCAACTGGTGCCCGAGGAGCGGCGCATATTCGGCGGATTGACCGTCGAGGAAAATCTCGATCTGGCGGCGCTATCGGCCAAAAAGCCGCTGCCGCTTGCCGACATCTTCGCGATCTTCCCGCGCCTGCGCGAGCGCCGCGGCAGCTACGGGCGCACGCTGTCCGGCGGCGAGCAGCAGATGCTCGCGATCGGGCGGGCGCTCATCCGCCGCCCGCGGCTCATCCTGCTCGACGAGCCGTTCGAGGGGCTTGCGGTCATCATCGTGCAGAATTTGCTGGAGGTGTGCCGGGAGCTTGTGGCAGCCGGGCAGACCATCGTGATCGTCGAGCAGAATGTGCGCGCCGCTCTCAGCCTGGCGAGCCGCGCCTACGTGCTCAATAACGGCCACGTGGTCTTCGAGGGCAGCGCCGAAGCGCTGCGCGCCTCGCCCGAAGTGATGAACCGCTATCTCGGTGTCTGAGCGCGGCCCCGCCAAGGCTGCGGCCCGTCAAAGCGCTTGCGAAGTCTATGCCTCGGCTGCTGCCATCAGCGTTTGCACCGCCTTCCTGCGCCGCGGCTTGAGCGCCAAGGCGTGCTTTTCGACCAAATGCCAGGAGAGGAATGCGCAGGCAAAAGTTGCGACACCTGCCACCAAAGAAAGCTGAACCGGCTCGATATCGGGCAGGAAATAAACGACGGTCTGCTGCACCGGGAAAGCGAACAGATAAATACCGTAGGAATAATCGCCGAAGCGGCGCAAGTCGCATGTGCCGTAGCGCGCGATCAGGATAGTCGCGAACGGCAGCGACGCAATCAGCAGCAGCGTCAGGTAGGGAGTATGGATCGACAGTGCCGTCGCCAACACGAGCGCCGCCGTAATGCCAAAAAATATCCGCGAATCGAGATTGCTCTGCGCGAGTGCGGCGCCCGCAAAGAAGGGAACGGCATTGAGAAAAAGCACGACGGCTTGATGGTGGAAGGGCATCCCGCTCAAGACGCCGGTCTGCATCAGCACGGCGACCGCCGCCCAGGACAGAGCCGCCAACGCAACGTTTACCCACCGAAAGCGCGACAGGCCGAGATAACCCAACGCTGCGACGACAACGTAGAGCCCAAACTCAAGACGCAATGTCCAAAGCGAACCGTTGACGACAATCGGGTAAGGGTTCTTCTCGAAAACGCCGGGCAAACCGTATTGAGTTGGATAAATCAGCGCTTTGGCCAGATAAGTCCAGGCGTGCGGGTTTGAATAATAGTCTGGCAAGTGAAGCTGCGTTGTCAGCGGGCCGATGAGCGCGAAGCTCACACCTATCACGAGCGCCAACGCAGGAACGATGCGCAGCGTCCGCCGCGCCATGAAACGGAGGGGCGAAGGATCGCTGATCCAGCTCTGCGTGACCAGGTAGCCGCTCATCGCGAAAAACGTGAGGACCGCGACCTCGCCAAGGCCCAGGTTGCCGCCGGTGAGCTCGAGCAGCGGCTCGGCTCCGCCGGCGCGTGCGAGCGCATAGCTGTGGCCGAACAAAACGGCGCTTGCGGCCAGCAATCTGAGACCATCAAACGCGCCGTGTGCGCGGTTGGGCCCTGCGGGCTGGTCCTTCTTGAAGCTGGCGGTCGCAAACACTTTCATGGGCTTGGTGGGTTCACGCCGCCGCGACAGCATCACCGTCGAGAACGACGCGGACCTTGCGGCCCAAGAGGTCGAGTAGGATCGCCACCCGCTCGCGATCGGCCATTCCGTCAAACAGCCCGAGACACGCGTCGAACACCCCGTCGACCACGCGAACCCTATCGCCCAGTGCGAACTTCGGCCGCAAATCGAGATGGACAAAGCCGCGCTCGTCTTCGCGGCGGCGCAAGTCCGATATCACTTTATCGGGCACCCAGGCCGGATCTTCGCCGTTGCATACAAGATGCGTGACACCGACCGTCGAGCGGATCGAACGCCAGCGCTGCGTTACTCGATCGACGCCAACGAACAGGTAACGCGGAAAGAGTGCTGCAGAGACGGTCTCGACCCGGCGCGCGTGTCTGCGTCTCTTGAGGTAGCGCGGCAAGTAGATCGGATAGCCTTGGCGCACCAGGTGAGAGGCCGCCTTTTCTTCGGCGTGCGGGTGCGTCTGTACGACGTGCCAGCGGAGACCGGAATCAGTCATGCATGATCTCCGCCCTGCTGCGCGCCAGGCAAGCCAAGTGTTCGGGGATGAGGACGCCGTCTGTTTCGAGGCGTTCGACCGCCGCTTCGGTCGTCCCGGACGTTGCGGCGAGATATGCGACGCCTGGCAACATTGACCCCCGACCTATTCGAGGCAGGGTACATAGTTCACGGCATGAACGTCAAGGTTGTTCCGACACCGCGGTCAAAGCGTTTTATTTGTTGCATCGAACTGCTTACGCGACAAAAGGGGTTTTCTTGATGTCGAACGCCAAGCGGCATTAAGCCGATACTTTGGCGCAAAGGCGACTGGCGATCGAAGGGCCGCCCGGTCGTTGACTATGGTGCCGTGTGGGCTGGTGCATCAAAGCGCGACGGATCGACCGCGCCCGGACCTGCCAACGCCCCCGGAGGACATTTCCCCAGGATGATCATGCCAAGCACTTCGTCTTTACTGACGTCGGCGACGCGCGCGGTAGCGACGACACGGCCGTTCTTCATGGCGCAGATTCGATCGGCGAGATCGAAGACGTCGTGAATGTCATGGCTAATGAGCAGAATGGCGAGTCCCTCGGCCTTGAGTTTGCGGATGAGATCGCCGACCTGCGCGGTCTCCTGCGGGCCCAGCGCCGCGGTCGGTTCATCCATGATCAAAATTCGCGCATTGAACAGGATCGTTCGGGCGATGGCCACCGATTGCCGCTGGCCGCCCGACAGCGACTTCACCGGATCCTTGAAGCGCGCGAATTGCGGATTGAGCCGGCCCATCACGGCGCGCGCCTGCGCTTCCATCGCGAGATCGTCGAGCGTGCCCCACGAAGTCTTCAGCTCGCGGCCAAGGAAAATATTTGCGGCGGCATCGATGTTGTCGGCAAGCGCCAGCGTCTGGTAGATCGTTTCTATGCCGTATTGTCTTGCATCGCGCGGACTGCTGATTGCCGCCTCTACGCCGCCGATGGAGATCGTTCCGGAGTCGCGCGCGCAGGCGCCGGAGAGAACCTTCGCCAGCGTCGACTTGCCGGCACCATTGTGTCCGACCAGCGCCAGCACTTCGCCCGCGCAAAGCTCGAGCGATGCGTGGTCGAGGGCATGAACACCACCGAACGAGACACAGATATCGCGTAACGTGACGAGCGGGGGTCCTGCGGCGCCGATGTCGAAGTCCGTCATCACACTCCCTGTGATGTTGTCCGTCGCCTATACAATGCGTCAAGCCACGCCGCCAGCACCAGAACAACGCCGACCGCGATGTTCTGCAGCGGTGTGTCGACGCCGAGCAGAACCATGCCCGATTGCAGCGATTGCATGATTACGGCGCCGAGCATCGCGCCGGCGACGGTGCCAACACCACCCGCCAACGAGGTTCCGCCAATAACGGCGGCGGCGATCACCAACAACTCGGCGAGTGTGCCTTCGGCGTTGGTGGCGGCGTTGAGACGCGCGATCATCACCGCGCCGCTCAGCGCCGCAAGGAAACCCATGAGCATGAACACCTTGACGATCACCCAGCGGGTGTTGATGCCGGCAAGCTCGGCGGCCTCGGGATTGCCGCCGATCGCGTAGACGTAGCGGCCGAAACGGGTGCGCTTCGCCAGGAATGTCATCACGACGCCGACCGCCATGGCGATGAGAACCGGGATCGCGATCCCGTGGGCGATGAACAGACCACCCTCGGGCAGCGCGATGTGCCTGGCTTGGGCGTAACGCGCCACAATGCCCGGCGGCCATGGGTAGGCGTTGGCGACGGCGACAGCGCCCAGGATCACCGCGCAGGCGACGGCGCCAAGAAAGATGTCCGCCGCGATCGGGCGTGGCAGGAAGCCAAATTTCTTGCGTTTGGTGCGGCCGTTCGCCAGCGAGAGCGCGACAGCCGCGCAGGCGCCCAGGCCGACAAACCAGCTCCACATGGCGCCGATCGAGCCTTCCGGGCCGCCGCCCATAAGTTTGAACGTGTCATCGAGTGGCGCCACTGTCTGTCCGCTCGTCACCCACCAAGCGGCCCCTCGCCAGACCAGGAGACCGCCGAGCGTCACGATGAATGACGGAATTTCAATATAAGCGACGATGAAACCTTGGAGGGCGCCCAGCAGGACGCCAAAGGTCAATCCGGCGGCCAGCGTCAGCGCCCAGGTTGCCGGATATTCGAAGCCGAACAGCTTTGGCAGCAAATCCGTTTGGATGACGCCCATAATCATCCCGACGAATCCGAGCATCGACCCGATCGAAAGATCGATGTTTCGCGAGACGATCACCAGCACCATACCCGCCGTCATGATGGCGATGGCGGACGACTGCACCGAGAGATTCCACAGATTACGCGGGGTGAGAAACAGGCCGCCGGTCAGCAGGTGAAAAGCGATCCAGATCAGCAGCAGTGTGGCAATCAAGCCAAGGGTCCGTGTGTCGAGTCCCAGTGATCTGAAAAAGAGCGCCGGCAGGCGCAAACGGCTCTGCTTCATCGGCGAACACCGGTCATCCGCAAACCTTCACGGTGCCGGGTTTGACGCCCTGGCAGACTTCGTCTCTGCGGATCCATCCGGCGTCGATGACGACGTCCAGGTTTTCCCTGGTGATTGGCACCGGCGTCAAAAATAGCGAGTTCATCTCGACCTTCCTCGGACCGCCATTGAACTTCACGGCGCCGGGAATGTCGCTCATCTTCTTGCCGTCGGCGAGCAGCAGGGCGACCTCAGTGGCCTTCTTGCCGAGGGCACGCGCGTCCTTCCATACCGAAACCGTTTGCGTGCCTAACGCGATGCGGTTGAGCGCCGCGTGATCGGCATCCTGACCGGAAACCGGCACCGAACCAGCCAAGCCCTGTGCCGCCAGCGCGGCGATAACCCCGCCCGCAGTGCTGTCGTTGGAGGCCACCACGGCGTCCACGTTGTTGTTGTTCTTGGTCAGAATCTGTTCCATGTTTCGCTGGGCATTGGCCGGCAGCCAGCCTTCGGTGTAAGCCTCGCCGACGTTCTTGATGGTGCCAGCGGCAATGGCGTCCTTTAGGACCTCGATCTGACCGGCAAACAGAAAGTCCGCGTTCGGATCGGCCGACGCCCCCTTGATGAAGGCATAGTTTCCGCGCGGCTTTAGCGCGAACAGCGCGCGCGCCTGCATCCGCCCCACTTCCTTGTTGTCGAATGTGATGTAGAACGCACGCGGATTTTCGATCAGACGGTCGTAGCCGATGACCGGAATGCCCTCATCGATCGCCTCCTGCACTGCAGGTGCGATCGCGGAGGCGTCTTGTGCCAGCACGATTAGCACGTTCGCCCCCTGCGCGATCAGCGATTCGACGTCAGTCAATTGCTTCTGGGCTGAGGACTGCGCGTCGGCTGAAATATATCGGTCGCCGGCCGCTGCGACCGCCGCCTTGATCGCAGCCTCATCGATCTTCCAGCGCTCTTCCTGAAAATTGGCCCAGGACACGCCGACAACTTTGCCCTTGGCTTGCGCGCCGGAAAGACAGCAGCACAGCATCAATGCGGTGATCGCCAGGACGAGTGCGGACTTTCTCGGCATGCGGCTTCCCTCCCCTGCAAGTATACTCGCTCACTGCGGAGGGTGCGAACCCCGCCAGCGCCCGTATACTGCAACAATTACGGCACGACCATGCCGAGCGAGTGCAGGTACCCGGCGTTGATCTGTACGTTCTTAAACTTGGCCGCGTCGAGATAGGCATCGAGAATAGATCGTGCTTCCTCGCGGGAGGGCAAGGAAGCGTCGTCGGCGGTAACGGCCTTGGCGATC
Source organism: Xanthobacteraceae bacterium (assembly GCA_035503415.1). Taxonomy (GTDB): domain Bacteria; phylum Pseudomonadota; class Alphaproteobacteria; order Rhizobiales; family Xanthobacteraceae; genus BOG-931. The sequence goes on along the minus strand of DATJTL010000231.1, from coordinate 555 downwards.
AGGTCCCAGCCGGGCGGCTTTCGAATCGTGACGACGGAGAGTGTCGAGCCGAGATTCTTGTAGGTCCAAAAAATCCAGCCCATACCAAACTGTTCCTGCAGCTTGCGTATTTTCACGTTGAAGTCGTCATTGTACTCGCCGGTCTCTCCCAATATCACCGGAACTTTCCAGCGATTGCTGAAATTCACATACTCTTGGACCGCCGCCCGGTTCGGCTCGAACCAAAATTTGTGATAAGTATAAGCGGCATTGCGGTCGAAAGGCCGGCCAAAAGCCGCAAAACTCGTCTCCCATTGTGTGCCACCGAGCACTACAACATGGTTTGGATCGACGCTGCGGATCGCGGCTACGATGTCGCTGTAAAGCGGTTCCAATCGCGGATTGAGAGAGTCGGGATTGCTGAAAGGTGAGATAGGTTCGTTCAGAAGATCGTAGCCGAGCAAGGCGGTCTCGTCGCGATAATGCTCGGCGAGCTTTTGCCAGAGCGCAATAGTGAGCCGCTTATATTCCGGCACGTAAAACAAGAGAGGATAACCGGTGCCCTCATCGTGAGTG
>DATJTL010000230.1:0-4912 GCA_035503415.1 Xanthobacteraceae bacterium | reverse complement strand
GCGGCGGCTACGCCCAGGTGGTGCCGATGGAAGACATCAACCTGCACTTCACCGGCGACTTCCACGCCATCACCTCGGCCAACAATCTGCTCGCCGCGCTGCTCGACAATCACATCTACTGGGGCAATGCGCTCGGCATCGATCCGCGCCGCGTCGCTTGGCGCCGCGTGTTGGACATGAATGACCGCGCGCTGCGCTCGATCGTGAATTCGCTCGGCGGCGTCGCCAACGGCTTTCCGCGCGAGGATGGTTTCGACATTACGGTGGCATCGGAAGTAATGGCGATCTTCTGCCTCGCGCGCGATGTCGAGGATTTGAAGAAGCGGCTCGCCAACATCGTCGTGGCCTATACGCGTGATCGCAAGCCGATCCGCGCTGGTGACCTCAAGGCCCATGGCGCCATGACGGTGCTATTGAAAGAAGCGCTGGCGCCCAACCTGGTGCAGACGCTGGAAGGCACGCCGGCCTTCATCCACGGCGGCCCGTTCGCCAATATCGCGCACGGCTGCAATTCGGTGCTGGCAACCACGACCGCGCTCAAACTCGCCGATTATGTGGTGACCGAGGCGGGCTTCGGCGCCGATCTCGGCGGTGAAAAGTTCCTGGACATCAAGTGCCGCAAGGCCGGCATCGCGCCGGATTGCATCGTGCTGGTCGCGACCATCCGTGCGCTGAAGATGCACGGTGGGGTCAAGAAGGAAGACCTCAAAGTCGAAAACCTCAAAGCCCTCGAAGCCGGTATGAGCAATCTGCAACGTCATATCGAAAATGTGCAGAAGTTCGGCGTCGTGCCGGTGGTGTCGATCAACCGGTTTTCGGCCGATACCGATGCCGAGATCAAATTGGTCGAAGAAAAGTGCAAGGCCCTCGGGGTTGAAGCCTATATGGCCGATCATTGGGCCATGGGCGGCGAGGGTGCCGCCAACGTTGCCAAGGCGGTGGTCAAGGTCGCCGAGAGCGGCAAGAGCAAGCTCAAATACCTTTATCCCGACGACATGCCGCTTTACGAAAAGATCCGCACCATCGCCAAGGAAATCTATCGCGCCAAGGATATCTCGGCGGACAAGACGGTGCGCGACCAGCTGGCCAACTTCGAGTCGATGGGATACGGCAAATTCCCGATCTGCGTGGCCAAGACCCAATATAGCTTCTCAACCAATCCCGACGCCAAGGGCGCGCCGGCCGATCACGTCATCAACGTTCGCGAGGTGCGACTCTCCGCCGGCGCCGAGTTCGTGGTGGCGATCTGCGGTGAGGTCATGACCATGCCCGGCCTGCCAAAAGTGCCGTCGGCAGACGTCATCGACGTCGGGCCCGACGGCAAGATCGTCGGACTGTTCTGAAGCCACCGACGGGCGCTGACCTCGATACGGCGATTTGAGCCGCCGGCCCAAGGTCATCCTGAGATGGATTGATGTTCGGGTCGGCTGCAAGGCCGGCCTCCGACAACTCTCGATTGCCGGGGTCTTCTAAAATTTTTATCTTTTTGCGCACTGCCGATTGGCGAGTTCTTTTGCACCTTGCTGGTAGGAAGATTGAGACGAGCGATCCGCGACGGCAAAGAGCGCCGCTGCGGATCGTATCGTATCGGTTGCCCTTTCAGTGGTTGTGTCCCAATGCGCAGCGCCAGTCTGCCAGTCGAGAAGCTCCAACGCCCCGAGTGCCAGTCGCTCATCGACGAACTGAACGACGTCGTTGCGGCCGGTGACGATCAACAATGCCTGCGAATCCTCGAGCGCGTTTCCGATCTGTTCGCAGCCGGCTCGCGCGGTTATTCGAGCGACCAGATTTCACTCTTTGATGACGTGCTGCGAAAACTCTCGGCCGATATCGAAGTGAAGGCGCGGACGCGGCTTGCCCGCAGGATGGCGCGTACCGACAACGCTCCTCCAAAGCTCATCCGCGCTCTTGCCTTCGACGATGCGATCGCTGTGGCCAAGCCGGTCCTTGTTCACTCGCGGCAGCTGAGCGACGAGGATCTCGTTGAGAACGCAAGCTCCAAAAGCCAAGAGCATCTTCTTGCCATCGCCCAGCGTCTAAAGTTGAGCGAACCGGTGACCAACGTTCTGGTCGAGCGCGGCGATCACCGCGTCGTGCATCGGGTTGTGAGAAATTCGGGCGCGCGATTTTCCCTTGCTGGGTACAATAAGCTGACCCATCTGGCGCGACGCAGCCGAAAGCTGAGCTTGGCGCTTGCCCGGCGCAGTGATCTCCCGCGTCAAACCTTTCTGAAGTTGCTGGAAACGGCGTCGGCGACGGTGCGCGCGGAGCTTGAGAAAACCAATCCGCAGGCGGCAACAATCATCCGCGACGCTATCGATGATGTCGCGACGACCGTGCAGCAGGAAGCACGCGAGTCGTCACGGCGGTATGCCGCCACGTTGCGCGACGCCAATCGCTTGTTCAATGCCCAGCCGTTCACCGAAGCCAGTATTCACGCGCACGCGCGCGCGCAGGACTTCGAGAGGACGGTGATCGCGCTGGTCAAGCTCGGCCCTTTCCCGGTGGACCTGGTCGAGCGCGCCTTGCTCGACAAGGGCGAAGACATGATTCTCATCCTTGCCAAAGCTGCCGGCTGCTCCTGGACGACCACCAAGGAACTGCTGCTGATGCACGTTGCCGAGCGCACCGTGCAGCCTGAGAATCTTGCGCAATTCTTTGATCGATACAAAAAGCTCCCGCGCGAAGCCGCCCGCAATATCGTCAATTTCTATGAGCAGCGTGTCAAACTGAGGATGACGGAGGCAAACGGAACCGGCATAGCGTCCGTGGAGGCGCAACCATAGGGACAGTAAATACCGCCATCTTCGCGAGCCGGACTGTCCCGTGTCAGCGGCTGGCTGCCCGATACGGGAGGGCGTCGTGTCCCAGCCGGCCGGCTGAAAAGCTTCTTACATTGTGCTAGGCAAAGTAGGCAGTGCCGGCTTATGCGAGGCACTGGCAAATGCCAGACAATTCCCGAATGACCGACAACAAGAGGACTAAGGATGCTTAAATTCTATTACAGCGGCGCACCCAATCCGACCAAGGTCGCGCTGTTTCTGGAAGAAGCCGGTCTGCTTTATGAGCCTATACCGGTCGATACGCGCAAAGGCGAACAACACAATCCGGAATTTTTGGCGATCAATCCGAACGCAAAGCTGCCCGCCATCGTCGACGGCGATGTCGTCGTGTTCGATTCGAGCGCGATTCTCATGCATCTGGCAGCAAAAACCGGACAATTCCTGCCAGCGCAGAGAAGCGACAAGGCGCGCGGCGAGCTGTTGTCCTGGATGTTCTTCGTATCGTCCGGCGTCGGACCGTATTTCGGCCAGGCGGTGCACTTCAAAAATTACGCGCCGGAGAAGCTGCCCTATGCCATCAACCGTTACGTCTTCGAGGCGCAGCGCCATGCCGGCATTCTCGATGAGCGTTTGGGCAAGCAAAAATATATGATCGGCGAAACCTACACGATCGCCGACATGAACGTCTGGGGCTGGGCGCGCATGCTGCCGAACGTGATCGGCGAGGGCGCCTGGGACAAGTATCCGAACATCAAGCGGCTGGTCGACGAGATCAATGCCCGTCCGGCGGCGCAGAAGGCCGTGGCGCTCAAGGACCGCCACAAGTTCAAGTCCGAGATGGACCAGGAAGCGCTTCACGCCATGTTCCCGCACCTGAAAGAGAAGGTGGCGTAGTCCTGTTCTCGGCGGCAAAGAAAAACGGCGCGGCCTTTGCGGCCGCGCCGTTCGTGTCTGCGGCGGTCGTGCTGCTATTGGAACAGCTTCATCGCGTTGATGAGCGTCAGGATGATGCCGATTGTCAGCGGGATGCCGACCCATGCCCAGGCCAACACCAGATGCAGTGTGGTCGTGCCGTTTTGATTCTCGGTTGACATTGTTCTTCCTCCTTAGGCGCCCGCCGGTTCGCCGGCCGCACCGACGGCCACCTGGCCCATGGTCGCTTCGTGATCGGGTCTCATATGGAAGCGCTTGTCCACCGCCTTGATCAGCGCGTTGCAGATGAAGCCGATGACCAGAAGACCGGCCATGATGTACATGGTCACATTATAGGCTTGCGCCTTGGGCACGCCGTGATCGATCTGATATTCGCGGATGTAGTTGACCAGCACCGGTCCGAACACGCCCGCCGCCGACCAGGCGGTGATCAGCCAGCCGTGGATGGCGCCGACATAGCGCGTGCCGAACATGTCCTTGAGATAGGCCGGAACGGTGGCGAAACCGCCGCCGTACATGCTGATGATCACGATGAAGCACAGCACGAAGGCCGCTACGCTGCCAATCGAACCGGTCCACGGTACCAGCGCGTAGAGCACCGTCCCAATAGCGAAGAAGCAGAAGTAGGTGTTCTTACGCCCGATATAGTCCGAGGTCGAAGCCCAGAAGAAACGGCCAAGCATGTTGAACAGACTTAGCAGTCCGACGAAGCCGGCAGCCGCAGCTACCGAGACCTTGCCCGGGAACATTTCCTGAGTCATCGCCGAGGCCTGGCCGAGGACGCCGATGCCGGCGGTCACGTTGAGACAGAGCACCCACCAGATCAGCCAAAACTGCGGCGTCTTGATCGCATCGTAGACATAGACGTCGCTTTTGGTGATGAGCTTTTGTTCGACAACCGGCGGCGTAAAGCCTTCCGGCTTCCAGCCCGGCGCGGGAACGCGTACGATTGCTGCGCCGACCCACATGAAGATCAGATAGATGATGCCGAGACAGATGAAGGTCTCGGCGACGCCGACGTGATCTGGCGTGGAGAATTTTCCCATCAACCACACTGAAAGAGGGGCGGCGATGAAGGCAGCACCGCCGAACCCCATGATCGCCATGCCCGTCGCCATGCCAGGCCGGTCGGGGAACCATTTGATCAGCGTTGATACCGGCGAGATATAGCCGATTCCGAGCCCGAGGCCGCCGAA
>DATJTL010000229.1:0-7307 GCA_035503415.1 Xanthobacteraceae bacterium | reverse complement strand
GATATATGGCGAGCCTGCGCGGCGATGGCGCCAAGGCCGACACCCGGATACACGTAGGCGTTATTGGTCTGGTCGATCCGGAAGTCACGTCCGTTGCGGCGGATCGGCGGAAACGGGCTTCCGGTTCCGATCACGGCGCGGCCTTCGGTCCAGGCCGTCAGATCCTGCGGCGTCGCCTCGCTGCGCTCGGTCGGATTTGACAGCGGAAAGATGATCGGCCGGCGCACATGCGCCGCCATCGCCCGCACCACGTCTTGCGAAAATGCGTGCGGTTGTCCGGACGTACCGATCAGCACGGTCGGATGCGCGTTGGTGACAACGTCGGCCAGAGTGATGCGGTCGGCGGTTCCCGCCGGCCAGCCGGCGACGGCATTGCGCGGTTGCACGAACGGCTTTTGGAACGGCTGCAGCCCGGGCATGCCGTCGACCAAGAGGCCCTGCCGGTCGACCAGATAAAAGCGGCCGCACGCTTCCGCCTCGCTCGCGCCGGCGTCGATCATCGCGCGCAGCAACAGCGAACAGATGCCGGTTCCTGCCGAACCCGCGCCAAGCACCGCGATCCGCTGGCGCGACAGCGGCTCGCCGGTGACGTTCATGGCCGAGAGCAGCGCGCCGACCGCGATCGCCGCCGTTCCCTGGATATCGTCGTTGAAGGTGCAGAGCCGGTTGCGGTAGCGCGCCAGCAGGCGATTGGCATTGCCGAGCGCGAAATCCTCCCAATGCAGGAGCACATGCGGCCAGCGCGCGCTCACTGCGTCGACGAAGATCGCGATCAATTCGTCGTATTCGGCTTCGCGGATGCGCTCGTGCCGCCAGCCGATATAGAGGGGATCGGCCAGATGCTCCTCGTTGTCGGTGCCGACGTCGAGGAGGATCGGTAGCGTGGCCGAAGGATGCAGGCCGGCGCATGCCGTGTAGAGCGAGAGCTTGCCGATCGGGATGCCCATGCCGCCGGCGCCCTGATCGCCAAGGCCGAGGATGCGCTCGCCGTCGCTGACGACGATGGCCTCGACGCGATCGAAGCGCGGGTGGCTGAGAATGCGGCCGATGATGTCCTTGTGCTGAATACTGAGAAACAGGCCGCGCGGCTTGCGAAAGATGCTCGAGAACAATTGGCAGCCGCGGCCGACCGTCGGCGTATAGACGATCGGCATCATCTCTTCGATGTTGCCCGTCAGCAGCGCGTAGAACAGCGTTTCGTTGGTATCCTGCAACCCGCGCAGGAATATGTATTTCTGCAGGTCGGTGCCCAATCCGCGGAAGGCGTCGAGCCGGCGTTTGACCTGCATGTTGAGCGGCGTGACATGCGGTGGCAGCAGGCCGTGCAGGTCGAAGACGTCGCGCTCGTCTTCGGTGAAGCTGGTGCCCTTGTTGAGCAGCGGGTCGTTGAGCAGTTCGTAGCCGCTCAGCGCGGTCTCGACGGTATGCGCGGATTGAATTTTCATCGGCCCCAGTCCTTAGGCCCCCAGTGCTTAGGCCCCCAGTCCTCAGTCGGCCGACATAGTAATGGGAAGTTATAATGGGGAATTGACGGTCTCCCCAGCGGGGCTTTCGACAGTTTTTGTTCGTGGTTCGAATTGAACCGGATATGCGCTTGGTGGCTGGCGGATGTCAAATCCGCTCCAGCAGGTCATCTTCAGGCCATTTTCGCGCTTGCGTGCTCGCGCGCCCGTCGCGCCTCGTAGGCCTTCAGGTGCGCATTGGCGATGCGCAGCAACGGATAATTGCGCCCCGCCGCTTCGCCGCGGCGAAGGAAATCGCCGACGATGTGGTCGGCCTCGATTGGCGCGCCGCGCTCGATGTCGCGCAGCATCGAGGCCGCGAAGGTCGAGCCCGGCGCTGTGAGCACCCCCCGCATGCGCTGAACGCTTGCTTGCGCCGGCGGGAAATTTTGCGCCGCGGCGACGGCGCAGCATTCGTCCAGCAAGGCTGCGGCCAGATCGGCGCCGCCGGCGGCGACGACGTCGCCAATGGCGGCGCGCATCAGGCAAGTGATGCCGGCGGTCGAAGTGATGAATACCCACTTCTCCCACATCTCCTGCAGGATCGTCTTGCTCAGCCGCGCTTCAAACCGTGCGCCGGAAAATTCGCTAGCGATCGCCTCGACGCGCGGGGAGAGCCCGCCGTCTCGCTCGCCGAATGCCAGCAGATGCACGTCGTTGAGATGAAGAATGTGTCCTTCGGCGTCGAGCGTCGTCGAGATCACGGCAAGTCCGCCGAGCACCGCGCGCGCACCGAAGCGCTCGGAGAGCAGATCGAGATGCCTCATGCCGTTGAGCAGCGGCAGGATCGCCGTGTTCGGTCCTACCGCTGGCGTAAACGACTCCACCGCCGCCGCTAGATCGTAGGCTTTGCAGCTCAGCAGGATCAGGTCGTAGTGGTCCCGCAGCGTCTCGGCCGCGATCGTCGGCGGCGCCGGCAAGGCCGCATCGCCGAACTGGCTGCGGATGACAAGGCCGGTTGTGGCGAGTTGTTGCGCGCGCCTTGCTCGCACCAGGAACGTGACATCGCGGCCTGCCTGCAAAAGCCTGCCGCCGTAATATCCGCCGATCGCACCAGCGCCGACTACGAGAATGCGCATGAAGAACTCCGTCTGTGAGCGGGTTTCAGTGTGCTGGCCGCACGGCGCCGCGCCGGGGTCAGCAGGTCAGGCGGTCTCGCCGGCGGACCGGCGCGGAACGATGAGATTGCCGGTGAAGACCTGCACGGCCTCACCGTTCTGATTATAGGTCGTCGTGCGCACGCGTATCATTCCGCGGTCGGCGCGCGATTTCGACGGTCGCACCTCGATGATCTCGCTCTCGGCGCGAAGCTCATCGCCGGGGCGCACCGGCCGCGGCCAGGATAATTGATCGAAGCCGACGCCGATGATACCGCCCGCCGGGCGAAACTCGCCGTCGACCATGAGCCGCATGGTCATCGCCGCAGTGTGCCAGCCGCTCGCGGCCAGCCCGCCGAAGATCGTCGTGCGCGCCGCCGCGTCGTCGAGATGATAGGGCTGCGGATCGAATTGCTTGGCGAAGGCGATGATTGCCTGCTCGTTTACCTGCAGCCGGCCCGAAGCGTAGACTTGGCCGGCGGCGAAATCCTCGAAATATTGTCGATCGTTCGTCTTGCTCATCGTGGTGACGTCCCGGTTGATCCGGTGGCGATCGGCCGTTGGCGCGCGGCGCTCCGCCCGAACCAGGCACCGCTGGCGACGGCTGCCGCGTTGATCAGGCCGAAGGCCGCAAGCGCCAACGCCAGTGCGGCAAAGACGTGGGTGAGGTTGCCGGTGAGGCGCAAGGCAATGTAACCGCCGCCGGCAGCGATGACGAGGCGCGTGAAATTGGCAAGCAGCGGCCATAGCAAGCGCCCGGCGCCCTGCGACGCGAAGTACAACGCCATGCCGAGCCCGAACAGTCCATAGACCGGACCGACCACCTGCAGATAGCGCGAGCCGGCGTCGATCATCGCCGGGTCGCTGCCGAACAGGGAAAGCCAGGCGCCGGGAGCGGCGGCAGCGGCGCAGCCGATGACTTCGCACAGTCCGAATGCGATCGCCGCCCCGATCCAGGCGACACGCAGCGCGCGGTCGCGCTGCCCGGCGCCGATATTCGTTCCCACCATGGCGACCAGCGGGCCGCCCAATCCGAACACCAGCGGAATGAGCAAGTATTCGAGGCGCGAGCCAGTACCGTAGCCGGCGATGGCGGCGGCACCGAAAGCGCCGACGAAGCCGGTCGCGATGGCGATGGTGAGATTGGTTTGTACTGTGATCAGCGCGGCCACCAAGCCCACGCGCAGAATGTCGCGGAACAGCGCCCAGCGCAGCCGGACGCTGGACAGCGTGAGGCGTATCACGCTGCGGCCCGAGCGCAGATAGGCGGCGAGCGCGAACGTACCGGCCGCGTAATAGATCAGCACTGCGATGGCGCCGCCCGCGACGCCGAACCGCGGGAAGGGGCCGAGCCCGAGGATCAGGCAGGGCGACAGCGGAATCAGCACGGCCACGCCGGCGCAGGTGATGATGGCGGGCGTCGCCATATTGCCGGTGCCGCGAACGACATTGGCCAACGAATTGAACAGCCAGACCAGGATCGCGCCGGCGAAGATGACGCCCGAATAAGTCAGCGCAGCGGCGAGCACCGCGCCGCTGCCGCCCATCGCGGCATAGAGGGCGCGTCCGCCGGTGAGCAGCGCGATCGTGAAGGTGAGGCCGAAAAGGAGCGCGATGACGAGCGCGTGCGCGGCCAGTGCATCGGCATCGGCGCGGCGTCCGCTGCCGAGCGCACGGGCGACGGCAGACGAGATGCCGCCGCCCATGGCGCCTGCCGACATCATCTGCATCAGCATCAGCACCGGGAACACCAGCGCCACGCCGGCCAGCGCGTCGGTGCCGAGCTTGCCGACGAAATAGGTCTCGACCAGGCCGACCGAGCTTTGCGCCAGCATCACCAGCATGTTGGGCGCCGCGAGCCGAATGAGCGTGGCCGCGATCGGTCCTTCGATCAGGGCCGTGGTGCGAGGGTCAAAGCGCGGCTTCTGCGCAGCGGCAGCGCCTGCTTGCGCGATTTGGTCCGCTGCGGCTGCGTCGGTGAGTGTCATGTTCAGTGCGCGTTCGCGACCGCGGCTGGCGGCGCCGTGACGTTGCGCATCAGCGGCACCAAAACCGTGGCAATGATGAAGGCGACCATGATGGCGCGGAAGGCGTCCGCGTAGGCAAGCGTAGAGGCTTCGCGATAGGCGAGCTGCCAAAGCTGTTTGATCGCGGCGACATGCCCTGCCTCAACGCTGCCGGGCAGCGCGCCGTAGCGCTGTGTGAGACCGTCAACGAACCGCTGCATCGCGCCGTTGGCGGGCGTCAGGTTTGAGGCGATGGCGACGAAATGGAAATTCGTGCGCGCATTGAGAATTGCACCGCAGATGGCAATCCCCACGGCGCCGCCGAGATTACGCATCATGTTGAACAGGCCGCTGGCATATTTCAGCCGTTCCGGCGGCAGGCTGCCGAGACCGAGATTGACGCTGGGTGCGACCGCGAAAACCTGCGGAAAACCGCGCAGAACTTGCGGGATGAATAGCTGGTCGGAGCCCCAATCATGAGTGATGAAGCTAAAGCTCCACATCGAAAGACCGAAACAAGCCAAGCCTAACATCATGATCCAGCGCGTGTCGAACTTCTTGGCGAGCATGATGTAGACGGGCACGCTTGCGAGCGAAGCCGCGCCGGTCGAGAAGATCGCAAGGCCGGTCTGCCAGGCGGAAAACCCGCGCACGTAGCCTAGAAACAGCGGCGTGAGATAGATGGTGGAGAAGATGCCGATGCCGGTGACGAAGGATAGAAAACAGCCGACGGCAAAGTTGCGATTGGTAAGTGCGCGCAGATCGACAACGGGCCGCTCGAAAGTCAGGCTTCGCGCGATAAACAATAAACCGCTGATGACGGCAATGTACGCGCAGGTCTTGACCGTAAAATCGTCAAACCAGTTCCAGCGCGCGCCTTCCTCAAGGACGTATTCGAGCGTGCCGAGGAAAACGGCCATCAGCACTATGCCGAGATAATCGGCTTGATTGAGCAGGCGCAGATCGGCCTTGTCGATATCGACAAGAAACGGCACCGAAAAAGTGATCAGCAGCCCGGGAATGAGATTCACATAGAACAGCCAATGCCAGTCGAGCGTGTCGGTGATCCATCCGCCGATGACCGGGCCCAGCGTCGGCGCGATCGAGGCGATCGTTCCGATGACCGCGGCGGAATAGACCCGGCGCGGTCCCTGAAAATAGTGGAACGACGAGGTGAACATCGTCGGCACCATCGATGCGCCGAGCGCGCCTTGCAGGGCGCGAAAGAGGATCATGCTGTCGATGTTCCAGGCCAGTCCGCACAGCATGCTCGTGACGGTGAAGCCGGCCGCCGAGGCGGTAAACAGCCATCGCGTCGAGAAGACTCGCGTCAGCCAGCCCGACATCGGGATGACGATGATTTCGGCGATCAGATAAGCTGTTTGCACCCAGCTGATTTCATCCTGCGCGGCCGACAGTCCGCCGCCGATATTTTGCAATGACGACGCGACGATCTGGATGTCCAACAAAGCCATAAAGCCGCCGAAGCACATCACCACGAACGGCAGCAGGCTCTTGAGCCAATCGGCGGAGGATTGCCCGCTGGAGGATTGCTCGTTCATGGCACCGCCTTGGCGCCCGGACGGGTATCCACGGTCGCGTAAGTGGAAAGCCCAGGACGAATTTTGCCCAAGGTCGCATCGCCATCGTCGAGGGCGATGCGCACCGGGACGCGTTGCACGATCTTGGTGAAGTTGCCGGTGGCGTTCTCCGGCGGAATCACGCTGAACACCGCCCCCGTTGCGGGCGCAAGGCTTAGAACGTGCCCGTGAAATACCCGACCGGGCAGCACGTCGGCGACGATTGTTGCCGATTGGCCGGTCCGCATGCGGGCAAGTTGATCCTCCTTGAAATTGGCATCGACCCATAGGCCGTGCGCCGGAACGATCGTCAGCAGGTAAGTGCCGGCCGACACATAGGCGCCCACCTGGGCAGCGCGGTTGCCGACATATCCGTCAATTGGCGAACGGATTTCCGCATAGCCGACATTGAGCCGCGCGGTATCGAGATCGGCGCGCGCCTGCGCGACGGCGGCGACCGCCTGGGCGATGTCCGCATTGAGTACATCGAGTTGCTGTTTCGACGCTGAGAGTGCCGCCTCGGCGGAGCCGACGGCCGCCTTCGCCTGTTGATCGAGCGCCGTTGTTCGTTCGGCATTCTGCCGCGTGCCGCTCTCGGTCTGCGCCAAGGCCGCATAGCGCGCCGCATCCTTCCGCGCGAATTCGGCCTCGGCGGTCTTGGCATCGAGGTCGGCTTTAGCCTGTGCGATCATCGATTGCTGGAGAGTGTATTTGGCGTGCAGGCTTGCCAGCATCGATTGCTGCTGCGCCAGCACGGCCTCCGCATGAGCGGCAGCCGCCCGTACATCCCGATCGTCAAGGCGAGCCAGAACCTGCCCGGCGCGGACCTCTTGGTTGTCGGTCACCAGGATTTGCGCAACGAACCCGGAAATGTGCGGTGCGATCGGCGTGACATCGCCGCCCACGTAGGCGTCATCGGTACCTTGGAAGTAGCTGCCAATTGTCCACCAGTAATAGCCGTAGCCGGATGCGGCCAACGCGGCGACCAGCGCCACAAACAGCAGAGCCGTCTGCTTCAACGTCAGACGCGGCTTCTCTCGCACAAAGAGCTTGATGTTCCCATGCATGGAATTCGATCCGCATATCTAAACGTGCATATGCACCTATTTGGCTTGCATCGTG
>DATJTL010000228.1:0-4650 GCA_035503415.1 Xanthobacteraceae bacterium | reverse complement strand
TCGACCAGATCGAGGCGGCAACCGAACGCGAACTCGTCGAGCAGGACTGGCTGCGCCGCACGCAAGATTTCCAGGAGGGCATCAAGGCGATGGCGGATCGCCGCCTGCCCGATTTCCGCGGCCGCTGAGGTTTTCTGTTCGCCGCAACGAGCCATTGTCGCCACTCCCGGAGAGACGCGCGTGAGCATGGCCGAACGGCTGGCGCTTGGGAGCCGCAACCGGCTGAAGCTTGGCCTCTTTGGCGCCAATTGCTCCTCCGGTCGTGCCGTGACCAAGGTGCCGGAGCGGTGGAGCGGCAGCTGGCCCGACTGTCTGCGGCTGGCGCAGATGGCGGATCAGGCCGGCATCGAATTCATGCTGCCGATCGGGCGCTGGAAGGGCTATGGCGGAGACACCGACTATCAGGGCGGAACCTTTGAGACCGTTACCTGGGCCGCCGGCCTGCTCGCCGCCACTCGCCATCTGACGGTGTTCGGCACGGTGCATGCGCCGCTGATCCATCCGGTGATCGCGGCCAAGGAGTTTGTCACCGCCGACCACATCGGCGAGGGACGGTTTGGCCTCAATGTCGTCTGTGGCTGGAACGAGGACGAGTTCGAGATGTTCGGCGCCGCGATGCGCGAGCACGACCAGCGCTACGATTACGCGCAGGAATGGCTCGACACGATCAAGCGCGCCTGGACCCAAGAGAGCGAGTTTGATGTCGATGGCCGTTTCCTGCAGTTGAAGCAGGTGCGCGCCAGGCCAAAGCCGTTTGGCGGCAGCCGGCCGATCATCATGAACGCCGCGGTATCGCCGGCCGGTCAGGCCTTTGCGATCCGTAACTGCGATGCGCTGTTTTCAAACGCGCCGCTCGGCAAGCTCGACGCGTTTGCCGGCCATGTCAGCAATGTGCAAGCTCAGGCGCGCGCGCATCACCGCGAACTCGATGTCTACACCGTCGCAGTGATCACCTGCCGCCGGTCCCGGCGCGAGGCTGAGGCCTATTACCGCCACTGCATCATCGACCATGCCGACTGGGCGGCGGTCGATCACATCCTGGCGATGAAAGGAGTGACGCGGGAAGCGTATCCGGACGATTTCGAGGAACGCCGCGCGTTTCAGGCGAACGGCATGGGTGGGCTGCCGATCATCGGCAGTCCCGACGAGGTCGCCGGCGAGATGTTGAAGATCAGCAGCACCGGCGCCCGCGGCATTGCGCTGTCATTTGTCAACTACCTCGAAGAGCTGCCGTATTTTTGCGCCGAGGTTCTGCCGCGGCTGACGCGAATGGGTCTGCGCCAACCTAATTGAAACGTGCAATCGGCGGTGATGCGTAACCTATAATGATGATAGTTGCTTTGGCGACAGGCGTTTTGGCCGTTTCACACCGGGGTCACGCTAGTATTCACCGGAGCACCAGCCGAGTTCAGCTTCACATTGGCTGCTTGGCCAGGCTCGACCCGGCCATCCACGGCTGCGACTGCTGCAAAAAGACCTGGGTGCCCGGATCAAGTCCGGGCGCGGGTCAGTGATGTTGATGGTTCGGGTCAGATGTCCTGCGCCTGCGCAGTGGGGCTTTCGGCACGCCGACCGCGCTGCGCCATGAACTCGTCGAATTCAGCCTTGTCCTTGGCGTGCCGCAACCGATCGAGAAATTCCATGAACTCGCGCTGTTCTTCTTCGAGCCGGCGCAGAGTCTCGGCGCGATATTCGTCAAAGGCGCGGTTGCCGGTCGCTTCGCGGTAGCTCGATCGCGCCCCGCCGCGGCCCCAACCTTCGGCCGCCGCCTGCATCCGTTGCATCCGCCGCTGCATGCGTTCCATCCGCCGCTGCCAGCGCGGCCCGGCCGCTTGCGTCCAACACGCCATTCTCCCACTCCCTATCAAATAGCCGAGCACTACGAGCCCGAGCGGCCACCAGACGATGAAGCTCAGCACCGTCAACCCGATCCATGCCGGTTTGCCGATCTCGTCCAAACGCTCCGACCACAGCGTGAAGCTCATGATTGCCAGTCCGATTGCGGGTATGCCGATACCGTGTAGATGCGTCGCAAGATGATGATGCATGACCGCACCATGTGAATGTATCTTACATTTACATAGATCGCCGGCCCGGCCCTGTCAAGCGCGGCTCATACACTCTTCGAACCGGCACTCTTCGAACCGGCACTCTCCGAACCGGCTGGAGCGGCGATGACTCCGAGCCCGCGCAGATAGATCAGCATCCCCGCTTCAAGCAGTTCCTCGGGGGCCATCGGCAGGCGCCGCCGCCCGCCGTCGCCGCGCGAAAACAACGATGCGATGCCGTGCGACAACGCCCAGACATGAAGGCTCATCATCAGCGCCGGCGGTCGCTTCTCCGGCGGCAGGCGCGCACACAGCACTTCCGAGGCGTGCCGCAACACGGCAAAGCTGCGATCGGCGGCCTGACGCAGCGCCGCATCGCTGTCAAACGACAGCCCGGCCTCAAACATCGCCGAGTAATAGGCGGGTTCGTCGCGGGCAAAGGCGAGATAGGCGCGGCCGACATTCTCAAAGGCGGTGAACGGATCGGGCCGACCGTCATCCCAGGCACGCACCAAGTGATCGGCAAACAGCTCGAAGCCGCGCCGCGCGACGTCGGCGAGCAGCGCGTCGCGGTCGCGAAAATGGCGGTAGGGCGCGGCCGAACTGACCCCAGCCGAACGCGCCGCATCGGCGAAGGTAAAGCCGGCCGGGCCCTTTTCGGCGATCAGGGCGAGGGCGGCCTGGATCAACGCCTCGCGCAAATTGCCGTGGTGATAGCCACGCCGCCCATCCGGCCCGCGTCCCGACCAGCTCATTCCTGCGACCAGCTCATCGATCCACACCGTTGGTCCGGTTCCGATGTAAATGGCACTTACATCGGGTCGCGGCAAACCCGAACCGAATGCCGCTTACGCAAATGTGGCATCCGAAACTCCGGGTTCGACTGTCAAAACTTTTCAAGCGTCGCCACCTTTCGGTCTGCGCTTAGACACACTGGAGCGCGGAAATATGGCGCTGACCTCCCCTCGCGCGGATTGTCGAGCACCATACCGGAGACAGGCGAACGCGCCGTCCAGGTAGTAGTAGTCCGGACCTGGGAAGGTACGAGGCTCAGACAGCTTCGAGAGCTCGGTGGGTATCAGCCGACGACTGGCGGGGTGGTCGCCCGAGCCCGTCGACGGCAACGTGGATACCGGGCAGATCTGGCAGGGTGCTGAAAAATTGGCAAAGTTTCGGACCTGGCGCAGTCAGTTGTGATCAATCGCCGGTTTGAAACGTGCTGAGCGCACCAGGTCGTTATCGCCAACCCGCAAGATGTGGCCGCAAGGTTCAAGGTTGCGGTCACGGCCCGGTTTGGGCGAGCGGTTTGGCCAGTCGAACGCTTCTGTGCGGATTCCGACGGATGGAAGCCCCGGATTTCCAGCGCTCATGGATGAGCCGGGGCAATGACTGTGCGCGTTTTCCCGATACGAAAAGCGCCCCCCAAGTCAGAGTGTCGGGGCCGGCGGCGATCGCTTGCATCGCGTCGGCGCCGGCATCGGCTGGCATCGCGACCGCCCTGTCTTCGGGCATATCCTCGGGGTGTCGCTCGGCGCGCCGGCGACCATATGCTTCCGTGGTCGCCAGCCGGACGGGTTCGTCCGCGTCGCTGTCGACCTCCCGCCGCGTTCGATCTACCACATGACCGGAGAGGTGCGGCACGCTTGGGAGCGCAGCATCGCGCCCATGGACGAGGCGTGCTGGTCGGTGACATTGCGCACGCCTGCCGATCAACCTGCCACCTCTCTCCGGGGGACTGAGAACAACGCACCGCCCGATCGAACCACGCGGCCGTCCTGATCTTCGACGACCGCGACGCTGATTGAGGTAACGACGTGCTGGGAAAGAATCCGCGTGGTCGTTATATCTCGGCGATGTCGATCAGGTAGGGCGCTTGAACCGGGATCGGGCAGCGGAACAAAACCTCGGCTGGTGGCCGGGTCCATCCCGGTGTTCCGTAGTGGAAGAAGATGCCGACCGGCTCGATCACGTAGGCCTCGGCCATCGTGGCTTTGGTGGAAAATGATGATGGACGCTCGCGCTCTCGATGCCGATCTCGGCCGCAAGGTGGCGAAAGCTGAAGCCGCCATATCCCGCGTTGCGCATATGGCCTTCCGCCAAGTCCATCAGTCTCTCGACTGTTTCGCTCAAGTCTATCTATCACGTCGAGACGGCCGAACCGTCGAGTGCCGGCTTGACAAGCGCTTCACCGGTTGCGGGCAGCGAGATGTCGCGGGTATGGCTTTGGGTGAGATGACGGGAAATCGGCCGCTCACTGACGGCCGGCCATGACCCCGCCATCGATGGGCAGCACGACGTCGGTGATGAAGTTCGCCTGGTCAGAGGCGAGAAACGGGAGCGCTTCTGCCGCATCCGCCACCTGGCCGTTGCGGCCGAGCGGATGGAACGCGTTGAAGGTCGGCAGCACTTCCTTGACCTGCTTCGGCGTCAGGAAAGTGTCGTAGACCGGCGTCTTGATCACCGCCGGGGCGATCGCATTCACGCGGATCTTGTCGGCCGCCAGTTCGATGGCGAGGTTCTTGACCGGTGCGTGGGCGTCGGCCTTCGCTGCGGAATAGGCCGACCAGGGCGTGGCTCCGATCGCCTGGAGCGCCCACATGGA
>DATJTL010000227.1:0-7810 GCA_035503415.1 Xanthobacteraceae bacterium | reverse complement strand
CGGTTCGAGAATGATTTTGTTGATCGCGCCATTGAGCTTCTGGGCGATGTCCATCGGCAGGCCGCGCGGCCCAAAGAAGCCGACCCACAGCGGAAAATCGAAATTGGAGATCCCGGTGGCCTCGGCGACCGTCGGCAGGTTGGGATTGGCCGTCGCGCGCTTGGTCGTCGACACCGCCAAGAGCCTGATCCTGCCGGCTTGTGCCAGCGGCACTGCGCTCGGATAGGCGGGGAAATAAAAATCAACGCTGCCCGTGGCAACGTCGTTCAAGGCCGGCCCGGCGCCCTTATAGGGCACGTGAACGAGCTTGCCGTCGAGCTTGAGCTTGAGCATCTCGCCGGCGAGATGTCCGGGCGTGCCGACACCTGCGGATGCGAATGTCATCGGCGTGCGGGCGCGCAGTGCCGTCACCCACTGCGCAACCGTCGCATAGGGCGAGTTCGCCGGCACCGCGAGCACCAGCGGCATGACGCCCGCCAGCGCCACCGGCTGCAGATCCTTCAACGGATCGTAGCCGACGCCCTTCATGAAATAGGGGTTGATGGAAATCTCGGGCGTCTGCGCGACGGTGAGCGTGTAGCCATCGGGCGCCGCGTTGACCACGTTGCGCGCGCCGATCGTGCCGCCGGCGCCGGCCCGGTTCTCCACCACGACCGACTCGTCCAGTTCGACCGAAAGCTGGTTGGCGATGATCCGGCCGAGAATGTCGCCGGCGCCGCCCGGCGCGAAGTTGACGATCAGATGGATGGGGCGATCCGGATAGGACTTCGTCAGCGCCGGCGATGCGGCGGCCGTGAGCCCGCCCGCGATGGCCGCGGCTGCGACGACGGCACTCATTGTTCTCATGGCGCTCTCTCGATTTTTGGTTGGCTGCAACCAACGGCATCTGGCACAAGACCGGCACGGACGGTCAGCAGCGCCGGCAGAAGCGCATGTTAGAACATGACCGCCGACAATGGATACCCGCACCGGGAGGAACGACGCACTGGCGTTGTTCCGAGGAAACGCCCCAGGAATCAATGATGCCCCACATCGAGGCATGCGACATTTCGCTCAACTACGACACGCCCGCGGGCGCCGTGGCCGGCGTGCGCGGAGTGAGCTTCGGCATGGAGGAGTCGGAATTCCTCTGCATTGTCGGCCCAAGCGGGTGCGGCAAGTCGACGCTGCTCAACATCATCGCCGGCTTTCTCGCCCCGACCGCGGGCGAAATCCGCGTCGCCGGGCAGAGGGTGCGCGGCTACGGCATGGACCGCGGCGTCGTCTTTCAGGATTTCGCCCAGCTCTTCCCCTGGCGCACGGCGCTCGGCAACGTGGCGTTCGGCCTGGAAATGAAGGGCATGCCCAAGAACGAGCGCGAGAAGATCGCATTCGAGCAGTTGCGGCTCGTCAAGCTTGAAAAGTTCGCCAAATCCTATCCGCACCATCTCTCCGGCGGCATGCAGCAGCGCGTCGCGATCGCCCGTGCGCTCGCCTACAATCCGGCGGTGTTGTTGATGGACGAACCGTTCGCGGCGCTCGACGCGCTCACCCGTGACGACATGCAGCGGCTGCTCGCCGAGGTGTGGCGCGAAACGCGCAAGACGGTGATCTACGTCACCCACAACGTCGCCGAAGCGGTTTACCTCGCCGACCGCGTGATCGTGATGAGCCCGCATCCGGGCACGGTGAAAACCGAAATAGCGATCCGCCTGCCTCGCCCGCGCGATCCGTTGAGCATGGAGTTCCTGGAGTATCAGAAGGACCTGCTGCGCGTGCTTGGCCAGCAGACCGGGCAGCGCGCGTGATGACGAGGACGCCGCCGGCGGGGATGATGAGGAGCTGAAATGCTGCGTCCGGTTTCAGCAAAGCCGATGGCAGCGCTACGCGGCGTGTTTGCGGTTCTCGCTCTCGCGGTCGCATTCCACGCCTCGCTCGCGTGCGCCGCCGCCGTTTATCCGAGCCGGCCGATCCGGCTGGTGGTCGGTTTTGGCGCCGGCGGGCCGACCGATATTCCGGCCCGCTTCATCGCCGACAAACTCGGCGCGGCGCTTGGGCAGTCGGTCGTGGTCGAGAACAAGCCGGCCGCGGGCGGCATCGTCGCCACCCGCGAGGTGCTGGCGCAGCCGCGCGACGGCTACACGCTGTTGCTCTGCACGCATTTCGACGCGACCAATGTCGCGGTCTACGGCGATGCCGGCTACACGCTTTCCGACATCGCTCCCGTCTCGCTGATCGCCAAATATTATTACGGCCTGGCGCTGAGCAACACGATTCCGGCGCAGGACTTCGCATCGTTCGTCGGCTACGCCAAGGCGCATCCCGGCGAGGTCACCTACGCGACTGTTGGCGCCGCCTCGGCCCAGGAGATCATGGCTCGCGAGCTCGGCAAGCTGACCGGCGTCACCATGACCCGCGTTCCATTTCGGGGCGGACTTGGCGTCGTTGAGGAGCTGATTGCCGGACGCGTCGACCTCTATCCTTCGCCCACATTGGCGATCATGCAGCACTACAAAGCCAAGCAACTGAAGATCATCGCGACGACCAGCCCGGAACGGCTCGCGTCTCTGCCTGAGGTGCCGACACTCAAAGAAGTCGGCTTCGATTTCGTCCGATTCGGCTGGCTTGGCGTCTGCGCCGGCGCCGGCACGCCGGAGCCGATCGTGCGAACGCTCAACCGAGAGATCGTGTCTATTGTCGCCTCGCCGGCCTATCGCGCGTTGATCGAGAATGCCGGTTCGATCGCACAATCGTCGACACCGCAGGAGCTCGGCGCGATCATGCAAAAGACGATGGATGACGTCGTGCCGGCCGTGAAGGAATTCGGTCTGCGACAGCAATAAACGAGTGAACGAAGCCCAAATACCGGAGGACACTATGATGACCAATAAAACGACGTTGACCCGACGGCAGTACCTCGCCGCTTCCGGCGCCGGCGCGCTCGCGATCGGCCTTCGCGGGACACGCCGCGCGGTTGCCGCCGAAACCATCCGTCAAGGCTATCAGACCAACATCTGGGGGATGCCGACCTATTATCTGATGAAGTCCGGTTATCTGGAGAAGCACGGCATTTCGGCGCAGGAATTCGCCGTGCCCTCCGGCAATATCACCATGCAGCAGATGGTCGCCGGACAGGTCGATCTCGGTACTTATGCGGGTCCGTCGTTCATCATCGGCAACGTCAAGGGCGGCCTTATCGCCATCGCCGTGATCGAGAACGTCGGCAAGACCGCGCGCGTCACCACGCGCAAGGACCTCAACATCACCAAGGTCGAGGAACTGCGCGGCCGGCGCATCGCCAATCTGGTCGGTTCCTCGGTCGGCAACGACTTCGACGACCTGATCATGCCGCATTACGGTTTGCACAAGGGCGACTTCACGGAAATCCGCATGAACGTGAACGACATGGTGGCCGCGCTTGCGGCCAAGACCGTCGACGTCATGGTCAACGTCGAGCCCTACAATGTCATTGCTGTTTCCGATGGTATCGGCTCGGACCTGGTGGACTTCTCCCAATTCGATCCGATGCCGGTGTTCATGGCCGCCACCGCCGAGATGGTGGAGAAGCGACCGGAGGTGATCGTCGCCTATCTGAAGGCTTGGCTCGATGCCGCCAATGACTTCAAGAACGATCGGAAGAAAGTCAACGACGTGATTTACGCGTTCTACGCCAGCAAGGGCTATAAAATGTCGCCGGAAGTCTTTGCGACCGCTCTGTCGCGCGTCGACGTCAATCCCGGTTTTCCCGATCTCAAATCCTACATGCAGCAGCAGGCGGAAATCCTGGTGCATAACAAGACCATCAACACCATCCCCGACTGGAGCAAGGCGCTGCGGCCGGATTTCATGGAAAAAGCCAAGGCGGGGGCGTAGGGTGGCGCTCCGCCATCAGCCCTGCCTGTAGCAGCACGCGGCGATCCTTGCGACGAACGTGACGTCTAATTGGCCGTCCCGTTCGCGGCCTTGAACTCAAACTCTCTGGCCTCGCCGTCCGTGAGTTCCAGTTTATTGCCTTGCCATTCGAGCGCGCCTGTCACGCCGGCTGGCAACCTGACCGTTCCTTCGAGACCTTCCCCTTCGCGTATGAAGGACACCTCCACCATGCCGTGCGGCGTCGGCATTCCAGCCTGCAATATCCGTAACTTGCCCAGCTCCGGTGCGATCAGCACTCGCCCGAAACCGGGCGTCTGCGGATGAATCCCCGCAACAATCGTCAGCAAATCAAAATTTGGCGAAGCACTCCACGCGTGCGAATCCGAGCGCGTCGGTTCGGGTTGCTCCGCCCATGTCGTTAGCCCGAGCGCCATCATCTCGCGCCACGGCTTGAGCAACTCCAAATACTCGCTTCCCATGCCCGCATGTTCCAACGCCCGCGCCAGGTAATACCGAAAGTAATATGTCACCCCCGATATCGCCGGCATCGACCGGCCCGTCGTCCCGTTCAGCAGCCGCCGCAGCACTTGCTGTTGTTCGGCCGGCGGCACCACGTCCAGCCATACACCGAGGATATTGGCGTGCTGCGAGAAATGCTTCTGGGTCGGCGTATCGGCTAAGAGCCCGTACTTCTCGTTCCAGCACGATTTCAATACGCCGGTGCTCGCCCGTGCCGCCGCCTCACGGTACCGTGCCGCTATCGTGCGATCACCCAAGTCTTCTTCCATCTCCTGTGCGTTCCGCAACGCTTCCAGATATTGCAATGTGATCAGGCACGATCGGCCATCCTCTTCCTGTGGCGGCTCGCCGTCTTCAAAATCCTTTGCCCAATCCACAAACGGCCACCACGGAATCTTCCCCAGCAGTCCGTCCGCTCTCTGGCGCGCAAGATACCAATCCATCACGTCGCGAACGCCTTGCAACTGCCGACGCACAAACGCCTTGTCGCCGCGGTAGATCCAGAAATCGTGGACCATTCCCACCCACAGCAGCGAAAACGTCGGGATCATCTGAACCAGAGATGACGGGTACCGGCTTTGGGTCAATCCGTCGGGAATCCGCGAATCATCGAACGCGCCAATGGCTTGTCTCGCGAGCCGGTCGTCGCCGGCCACGGCATAAGAGATCATCGCCTGGATTCGTGCGTCACCGATGTACTGCAATCTTTCCCAGTATGGCGTGTCCATGTAGGTGTCGTGCGCGTCGAGCCGCGCCGTTCGCCACCCGATGTCCCAGATCTTCTCCAGCGATTCATCGTCCGAGCGGAAGTATCCCTTCTCCTGAAATGGAAATGCGCTGAACAGCGTTTTCAGCCCTTCAATCCTCAAGGGCGCATCCGCGGTCGTCACGTCGATCTGCAAATACCTCCATGTCCTCCAGCCGAGCGGCAAAAACTCCCGCGTTGCGCCGTCCGGCAAAATTTCGTCCGCCACACCCACTATGTGCTTTCCGGCAATATCGTTTCGGTTTCCTTTGTTCCAGTTTTCGCCGAACAGTGCTTCCGCGTACGTCAATCGTATTTTGCTTCCCACGCCTCCACTTATGGTCAAGTCCGGGTAGCCGGTTATCAATTCATCTCGGTCCAGCAGCACGCTCACGGTTTTGTGCGGTGCAATTTCCAGACTCTTTTCAGGAAATCCATCTGCCTCCTCAATGCCCTCGACTCGCACAACCTTTCCGCTTGGGACTTCCTTTCTCTCCATCGGCGGCAACGGATCGGCCACGAGCTGCCAGTTGTTGAGCGCGTCTGTCTCGCCCCGCAGAGACCCGCGCCCCAGCGAGACCGCCTTCGTCCAGTGCCCGCCGCTCGTTGTTGCGGTACTCCAATTCCAATCCATCTCCGCCATGTCCCAACGTTCCGTCGCTCCTGCCGCGTAATAGAACGGCCATGACGGCGGTGGCAGCGTCGAAATTCCCTTCTCCTCCTCCACCTCCCAGCTCGTGTCCGTATCGGCCGCTCGCTCCGCATCGCTTCTTCCGTGCATCAGGAACCCTGTGCGCGAACTCATCTGGGAAATGCCGGCGCGAACGCCGAAATTCCACACCGTCGCGCCCAGCACATTTCTCCCTGCATGCAAGAATGGCCCGAGATCGTATGTTTCGAACCGCCAATGAGCTAAGTCGGCCTTACTTGGACCTGTGCCGACACGTGCGCCATTCACCACGAGCAAAAACTGGTTGTCCGCGCTCACGTCGACCCAAAAATGCGCGGGAACGCTCGCGCCCACGTCGATCGCTTTCCGAAAGTGCAGCACCACTTCGTCCCGCTGCGGGGCTTCTGCCGCCGTAATCCAATCCGCCTTCCATTGCTCATCCCGTATGGCGTCCTCGTCGCCAGCGCGTGCCACGGGACAAAACGTCCCGCCCAGTGCAACGATTCCCAATAACGCCAAAGCGATCTTTCGCATGCCCTGTGCCCATGTGAGCGGCAAGCCGCGGCCGGATTTCATGGAAAAAGCCAATGCCGCTGCCTAATATTCAAACCCTGCGGGATGCGCTAAGGTTGGCTTCGCGGTCATGGCCGGGCTCGTCCCGGCCATGCTTGTCTTAACTATCATGTCTTAGCTATTCAGAGTAAAGCTGAGACGGGAATGCCCGGCGCGAGTTCAATTATAATCGTGTGAACAGGAGAACGTCCTAAAATGGCTGCCACTGAATCAAGCCCGCTGACTTCGACCTATCAACCCGTTACCTGGAATTTCAAGCTTCTGGCGCACGATATGCTGGCGGGCTTCGGCGGCATGGGCGAGGGCATGTCGGTGCAGATCGCCCCCGACGGGCGGCGCATCATCTGGCTCGCGCACGAGAGTGCGCCGAAGAATTTCACTGCGGTCGACGTGTCCGATCCGCGCAAGCCGAAGGTGGTGTGTCAGACCGACCTGCCGCATGCCAATATGCGGTCGAATTCGCTGGAAACCTGCGGCAACCTGATGGCGGTCGCCTATCAGACCTCGAAGAAGGATCTGCAGCCTGCCGGCTTCGAACTGTTCGACATTTCTAAGCCGGAAAATCCGAAATCGATCTCGTTCTTCGACTGTTCGGGGCCGCATTCGCGCGGCGTGCATCAACTGTGGTTCTGCGATGGCGAATACGTCCATTGCGCTTCCGGCTCGCGCGACTTTACGCCGACGCACCCGCAGGACGACCAGTTCTACCGCTGCGTCGACGTGCGCAACCCGTCGAAGCCGGTCGAGGTCGGCCGCTGGTGGATGCCGGGCACCCGGCAGGGCGACAACGTCATGCCGCCGACGCGCCATCAACTCGACAAGGGCTATCGCGCCCACAACACCAACGTCTATCCGCAGCGTCCCGACCGCTGCTATCTCGCCTATATCGACGGCGGCATGTTCGTGCTCGACATTTCCGACAAGGCGAACCCGAAAAAAATATCGTCGTGGACCAACTCGCCGCCCTATACCGGCTTCATGCATACGATCGTGCCATTGTTCGATCGCGGGCTGATGCTGGTGACCGACGAGTCGACCGAGAACAACGCCAAGGACTGGCCGAAGCTGATCTGGGTGCTGGACGCGCGCGACGAGACCAATCTCGTTCCGATCTCCACTTGTCCGCTGCCCGATCACACCGTCTACGCCAAGGCCGGCCGCTTCGGCGCGCACAACATCCATGAGAACGTGCCGCTGCCGACGGCGTGGCAGAACGACCAGATCGTGCTCGGCACCTTCTTCAACGGCGGGCTTCGCGCCTACGACATCTCCAATCCGTATCAGCCCAAGGAGGTCGGCGTGTTCATGCCGCCGGCACCGTCCGGCGCGCCGACCGGCACTATCCAGATGAACGACGTGTTCGTCGACGAACGCGCCGTCGTCTACACCGTCGACCGTCATGTCGGCGGGCTGTACATCCTGGAGATGGATTTTTGATATGCTTCCCGGGC
>DATJTL010000226.1:0-4752 GCA_035503415.1 Xanthobacteraceae bacterium | reverse complement strand
TCGGTGCCGCCGGTAAGCGCCACCACCGTGGCACAGGCCGCAGCCACGCCCGAGGCCGCCTCTTCGGCGGGATCGCCGCCGAACAGCGGAGCGAACTCCGATGGGTTGAGCCGCACCGCCGACGGCGAGCGGGCAAGCAATTCGCGCGCGAACTCCGCGCGTGTGGGCGAGCTTTCGATGAAAACCGGATCGAGCACCCAGGGCATGCGCGCTGCGCTGACCGCGGCGAGCGCAGCCTCGATGGCAGAGCGCCGTTCGGCATCGAAAGTACCGAGATTGACCAACAGCGCGCCGGCGCCAGCGAGGAAGCTGACGATCTCGTCGCGCGAAATCGTCATCGAGGGCACTGCGCCGGCGGCGAGCAGCATGTTCGCCGTATAGTTCTGCGCGACATTGTTGGTGATGCAATGCACACGCGGCGAGCGGTCGCGCACGCGCGCCAGGACGTCGGCGGCGATATCGGCGAGCTCGGTCGGTGCATGCATTGTCTCGTTCTTCCTGCTACTGCTATAAGAATGATACTACGCTCGGAGGCGCGCATGGTCCCCTTCTTCGTGCAGATAAAGTGCCAACTCGGCAAGTCCTACGAGGTGGCCAACAAGCTCGCCGACGCCGAGATTGCCTCGGAAATCTATTCGACCGCGGGCGATTTCGATCTCTTGGTGAAGTTCTACGTCGATCCATCGACCGACATCGGGCATTTCATCGCCGAGAAAGTGCAGACCGTTTCGGGCGTGGCGGACACACGGACCATCATCACCTTCAAGGCATTCGGGGGGTCGTAGCGGCGCCGGGAGCCGCCGGCAGGATCACTGCGGCGGTCCGGTATTTGAGCGAGAGCTGATGCTCGCGCCAGATCACGAACAGGCCCGCGCCGGCGATGATCGCCGAGCCGAGCACGATCATGAAAGTGGGCGTCTCGCCGAACATTGCGTAGCCGAGCACCAGCGCCCAGATCATCGAGGTGTAATCGAACGGCGCGACGACCGAGGCGGACGCATAACGGTAGCTCTCGGTCAGGAAAATGTGCCCGGTGCCGCCGAGAAACCCGATGGCGATGAGCACCGAGAATTCGATCCAGGTCGGCGTCACCCACCAGAACGGCAAGGTGACCAGGCCGGCGAACGCGCAGATCGCCGAGAAATAAAACACGATCGAGGACGTTTTCTCGCTCCTGGTCAGATGGCGGGTCTGGATCATCGTGCCTGCATTGGTGATCGAACCGGCGACCGCGTAGGTGACGCCGATGACGCTGCCGGCGCTCGCCATGGCGATGGTCAATTCGCTCGCCGAGAAGTGCGGCGACAGCACCACCAACACGCCGAGAAAGCCGACCGTGACGGCCGTCCAGCGGTAGATGCGCACGCGTTCCTTGAGGACCAGCGCGGCCAGCGCCACCCCGATCAGCGGCGACGAAAAGCCGATGGCGTTGGCCTCGATCAGCGGCAGCCGCGCCAGCGCGCCGAAATTGCAGAACATGCCGACAATCGACAGCGCGCCGCGGCTCGCCTGGCCGAGCGGAGATTCCGTGCGCAATGCCGCCGCGAGTTCGCCGCGCCAAGCATAGACCATCATCACCGGCAGGATGGCGAAGGCGGAACGGAAGAATACCACCTCGCCGATCGGATAGCGGGCGCCGAGATAGCGGATGAAGGCCGACATCAGGGCGAACAGCACCGCCGAAACGAGCTTGAGCACAATGCCTTTGCGGGTGTCCATGACGCCCTCAGCCGCCCCCGCGGGCGGGCCTGCCGCGACTCGAAGGGTGACGGTTGTAGCGCGTCAACTCTGATTGTTGAATGAACTTGGGCCGGCTCAGTGGCTTTTCTTTTTCAGCCGTTTTTCTTTTTTAGCGGCTTTTCTTTTTCACTGACTTTTCTTGGGCGGCTGCGGTCCCACCCTGGGCGGCAGCGAGGCGATATAGGCGGCAATCGCGGCGCGGTCGTCGTTGCTCAGTAATGAGGTGTTGCGAATGACCTCGGCCATCGCTCCGCCGGCGAAATCACCGCTTGGCGTCATTCCGTTGGAAAGAAAACTCGCTATATCGCTTTGCGACCACGGATTGGCCGCGTTCTCACCTTGCCGCAGGCCGACCGGCGTGATGTTGGGAACCCAGTCCTTGCCGTCGGGAGTTGGCCCGCCAGCGAAGCGCTCACTCTCGATAATTCCACCGAAAAAATCACGCGGGCTGTGGCACTCGGCACAGTGGCCGGGTCCGATGACCAGATAGGCGCCGCGATTCCATTGCGCCGATTGCGACGGATCGGGCGCGAACGGGCCGCCGTGCAGGTACAAGAGTTTCCAGATGCCGAGGAGACGCCGGATATTGAACGGAAACGCCAGTTCTGGTGGGCGCACCTTGCCCGGCACCGCCGGCAAGGTTTTCAGATACGCGAACAGGTCGCGCACGTCATTCAATTCCATGTGGCGGAAGGACGTATAGGGGAATGCCGGGTAGAGATGACGCCCGCCGGGCGCCGTGCCGTCCCAAAGCGCGCTGACGAAATCCGCCTCGCTCCAACTGCCGATGCCGTCTTTGGGATCGGGCGATATGTTAGGTACGTAGAAGGTCCCGAACGGGCACGGCAGCGCCAGTCCACCGCCAAGCCTGGTGCGATCGACTTTGTCGGGATCTTCGTTGGGAACGGCGTGGCAGGAGGCGCAGCCGCCGGCATCAAACATCGTCTTGCCGTTGGCGAGACTAGGCGTGTAGGCCGGCAAGGCGGAAGCGGGCACGGTCGCCGGCGTGGTCAAAATCCAGAAGGCGACGACGCCGGCAACAATCAGTACCCCCGCAACGATGACAAGTCCTCGCACCATGCGTTTCCTTGGCTCGCGGCTTGCGTCCTGTCCCTCTTCCGCGTGCGCTTCTCATGACTCTATGCGGTCGTGAAGCCGACAGAAAGCGGAGCAGGCGCGCTGTTCCCAAATGACAAAACAAAAGAACATACGAAATGACATACGAGCGGGGCGGCCATGCGGACGCCCCGCCGTCCAAAGTGATCCCGGTGCGGGGCCAGCCCTTGGTGCGGGTCAGCCCTTCTTGGCTCGATAGATCTGATGGCAGGCGCCGCAATCGTTCTTGCCGATATTGGCGATCGCGGCCTTGAAACTATCGAGGTCCTTCACCGAGGCGTCGGCGGCCTTTGCGTCGTTGCCAAATTTTGCAAATCTGGCTTTGAAGTCAGCCATGTCCTGCCAGACTTTGGCGGTTGGGCTGAAGTCGTCCGCCACGGGCGAACCTGCCTCGGACTCGGAGCCCGGCGGGAACAGGTTCGGCATTTTTTGCGCCGCATCCTCGAACTGCGCGAAAATCTTGTGCGCGGCGGCCATATCGAAGGGCTTGGCGCCCTTCATCATGTCGGCAGCGATCTTGGCTTGATCGCCGTTACCCTTCATCAGATCCTTGCGTTCCTTGATGACGTCCTGCTGGGCGAGAGCGACGCCAACGCCAAGCACGACAGCCGCAACAGCACCGGCAGCGAGTACGATACGGATCATCTGGTGATCTCCCTTCCATGGTGGCGGACGACGCCACTAGTCGCCGCTGCTTTCGTCCCGGCTGCCCCCAGCGCCGCGTGCGGCGAATAACCAACACCGAACAGATAGCGTTATTCCGGCGCGTCCGGAACTGCATAATTGGACAAGATTGGCGAGCTTCGAGGTTCGCTGCCACGGCCCTTCCCTCGTGCGCCGTCGATTCCCATATGTGCAACCGCTTCCAAAATCACGCCGCCGTATACGGCATGCGCACCCAGCACATTGGGAATTCATGAAGATCATTCCAGCCACAAACGCCATCTGGGGCCGCCGCGAAGCGGCCGAACCGCAGCAATCGGCGGTGCCGAAGGAAGATCAGGCCCTGCTTGACGCCTATTCGCGCGCCGTCATCGACGTGGTCGAGCGCGTTGGTCCGGCCGTCGTGGCGCTCGCCATCCACGCCGGACGGGCGCGCGGCGGCGAAAGCGGCGAGAGTATGCACGGCGCAGGCTCCGGGGTCATTGTTGCGCCCGACGGGCTCATTCTCACCAACAGCCACGTCGCCGGCGCCGCCGGCGGCAGCGGTGGCGGATCGCGCATCGAAGTGACCACCGCCGAAGGACAGGATTTGCGCGCCCGGCTGGTCGGCGACGATCCCGACACAGACCTCGCGCTGTTGCGGGTCGACGAAGCGGTGACGCTGCCGTCGGCGCCGCTTGGCGATTCCAAGCGATTAAAGCGCGGCCAACTCGTCATCGCCATCGGCAATCCGCTCGGCTTCGAATCCACGGTGACGACCGGCGTCGTCTCCGCACTCGGGCGCAGCTTGCGTTCGCGCAACGGCCGGCTCATCGACGACGTGATCCAGACCGACGCGGCGCTCAATCCGGGCAATTCCGGCGGCCCGCTGGTGTCCTCGCACGGCGAAGTCGTCGGCATCAACACGGCGGTCATCAAGGGCGCGCAGGGCATCTGCTTCGCGGTCGCCGCCAACACCGCCAATTTCGTGCTCGGCGAACTGGTGCGACACGGCCGCGTGCGCCGCGCCTTCATCGGCATCGCCGCCCAGCAGATCGTATTGCCGCCGCGGCTGCGGCATGCCGCCCAGCTTGCGCAAGAGCGCGCGGTGATGGCCGCCAACGTCGAGTCCGACAGCGCCGCCGCGCGCGCCGGATTGCGGCCGGGCGACATCATCGTCAAGCTCGACGGCACCGCCATCACCGGCGCCGACGATCTCGTGCGCACGCTCACCGGCGATAAGATCGGCCGCAA
>DATJTL010000225.1:0-8397 GCA_035503415.1 Xanthobacteraceae bacterium | reverse complement strand
AATTCCAGATAGGCGGCGACGATATCCTCGACCACGTCGGCGACCTGCGCGTAGGGCACGGCCGGACCGATCAGCGTGCCGAGCTTCGCGTCCTCGTCGGCCTTGCCGCCCAGCGTGATCTGATAAAATTCCTGATCGTTCTTTTCGACGCCCAGGATGCCGATGTGACCGACGTGGTGATGACCGCAGGCGTTGATGCAGCCGGAAATGTTGACGTGCAGCCGGCCGATGTCGCGGGCAAGGCCGCGGTCGGCGAACCGGCGTGAAATCTCCTGCGCCAGCGGAATCGAACGCGCATTGGCGAGGCTGCAATAGTCGAGACCTGGGCAGGAAATGATGTCGGACACGAGCCCGACATTCGTCGTGGCGACGCCGATCGCATCGAGCGCGCGCCAGACTTCCGGCAGATCGCGCTGCGCGACGTGGGGCAGCACGAGATTCTGCTCGTGGCCGACGCGGATTTCGCCGAACGAGTAGCGGTCGGCCAAGTCGGCGATCGCATCCATCTGCTCGGCGGTGCAATCGCCCGGCGTGCCGCCCTCGGGCTTGAGCGACAACGTCACGATGGAATAGCCAGGCACTTTGTGGTTGGCCACGGCATTGTCCATCCAGGCGTCGAACTGCCGGTCGGTGCGGCGCGCCGCGGCGAGCGCCGGCGGGCTGTCGGCGAGCTGCGGGTAGTCCGGGTATACAAAGCGAGTGCCGATATCGTCCCGCACCGAAGGATCGAGCGCGAGCGGGCCGTCCTTGATCGGCTGCCATTCCGCATCGACTTCCTTGGCAAAGGCCTCGGCGCCGAGATCGTGGACCAGAATCTTGATGCGCGCCTTCCAGATATTGTCGCGGCGGCCGAACTGATTGTAGGTGCGCAGCACAGCCTCGACGTAACTCAACACGTCGCGTTTGTGCAGGAACGGCTTGATGGTCTTGGCCAGATAAGGCGTGCGGCCGAGCCCGCCGCCGACCATGACCTCGAAGCCGGTTTCTCCCGCGGCATTACGATGCAGCCGCAGCGCCAGATCGTGAATGCGCAATGCCGCGCGGTCGTGCGCCGATGCGCCCACGGCGATCTTGAACTTGCGCGGCATGAAGGAGAATTCGGGATGCAGCGTCACGTGCTGGCGAATGATTTCCGCCCAGATGCGCGGGTCCTCGATTTCGTCAGGCGCCACTCCGGCCCACTGGTCGGTGGTGATATTGCGCACGTTGTTGCCGCTGGTCTGCATGCCGTGCAGGCCGGCGCCGGCGAGGTCCGCCATGGCGTCCGGCAATTCAGCAAGCTTGATCCAATGGAACTGGATGTTCTGCCGCGTGGTGAAATGGCCGAAGCCGCGATCATAGCGGCGCGCGACGTGCGCCAGCATACGCAACTGCGCCGACGACAGCGTGCCGTAGGGGATGGCGATGCGCAGCATGTAGGCGTGCAGCTGCAGATAGACTCCGTTCATCAGCCGCAGCGGCTTGAATTCGTCCTCCGTCAATTCGCCCGACAGCCGCCGCGCGATCTGGTCGCGGAATTCGCCGACGCGTTCGGCGATCAGCGTGCGATCGAATTCGTCATACAGGTACATCGATGGTCTCCGGTGAGACGCTGACGGACGGCTCGACGGTGGGCCCGCCGGCACGGATGAGTTCGCGCAAATTTCCCGGCCGCACCGCGCCGTTGGCCGCGAGCTTGACGGGCGCGGCGTAGGCGCCGACGGCCCTGGTCCCGTCGGCATTCGCTGTTGCCAAAAGATCGCGCGCGGCGGCCGACGTCGTGACGACGGCGGCATCATCGAGCCTGGTGGTCCAGCCATCGCGGGGGCGAAGATAGACCACGGCGCCGTCGGCAAGCCGATTGGCGGTGATCACAACCGGTCCGGTAATTCTGATCTTTTGATCAAGCGGCGACGTCATGCAGCAATCTCCGCAAGCGCGACCAGGTCATCCTCGGCGGTTCGCCAGGCATCGGAGCGCGCGACCACCTGTCCGATGACCAGCAGGCCCGGTCCGTCGCCGGCTTGCGCCGCCAGCACCGCGATCTGATCGAGACACCCGACAAGGGCTTTTGCGCCAGGACGCGTGCCGCGCAGGAGCACCGCCGCGGGCGTATCAGGGTCGCGGCCGGCGCCGATCAAGCCGTCGCGAACCTCGGCTGCCTTCGCCAATCCCATGTAGACGACGAGCGTGGTCTTCGGGTCGCCATAGCGCGACCAATCGAGCGTGCTGTCGCCGGCCGCATGCTGCGCGCTGACGAACGTCAGCTCGGTCGCTTCATTGCGGAAGGTCAGCGGCAGGCGAGCTTCCGCGGCGCAGCCGATCGCCGCCGTCACTCCCGGAACGACAACCACCTCGATCCCCTGTCGCCGCAAATATTCGAGCTCTTCGCCACCGCGGCCGAAGACAAAAGGATCGCCGCCCTTCAGACGGACGACGGTGAGTCCTTCGCGCGCCGCACGGGCCAGCTCTTGATTGATGGCATCCTGACCGATCCCCGGATGCCCGCTTCGCCTGCCGACGCAGACGCGCTTGGCGTCGCGGCGCGCGCGATCGAGAATTTCATCGGCGACGAGTTCGTCGTAGAGCACGACGTCGGCCGCCTGCAGCGCCTGCAGCGCCCGCAACGTCAGGAGATCGGGGTCGCCGGGTCCTGCGCCGACCAGGAAGACAGTGCCGAACTCGGCGCCTTGCTCACCGCATCGCGCTGCGGCTCGCATCAGTCCGACCTCAGCCTCATGCCAGCGACCGGCCAGCGCCGCGGCGGCGATCGGGCCGTCAACGACACGTTCCCAGAAGCGCCGCAGCGATAGCGCACCGCGCCGCGCCTGCAGGGCCGGACGAAACCTTCGCAGCAGCGCCGCGAAATCGCCGATGCGCGCCGGCAGCAGCGCTTCGATGCGTTCGCGCAACCGGCGGGCCAGCACCGGCGCGGCGCCGCCAGTGCCGATGGCGACAACCACGTCACCACGATCGACGATCGCGGGAAAAATGAAAGTCGACAGGTCGGGGCGGTCCACAACGTTGACCGGCACGTTGCGAGCACGCGCCTTCGCGGCGACTTCGTCATCAACGCGATCGCCAGCCGCCGACACCACGGCGATGAATTCCGAAAAATCCGCTTCAGCCGGATCGCCCTGCGTGATCGAAAGCCGCCCTTCCGGTGCGTGAACCGCGGCGGCCTCCGCCGGATCGGCGTCCCGCACATACCAGCGCACGCTCGCGCCCGCGGAAAGCAGTAGCCGCAGCTTGTTGTGTGCTGCCGGCCCAGCGCCGACCAGGGCAACCCGCGCCCCGCGAATATCGAGAAACACTGGCAGGAAACGCATGTTCATGAATTCCGAATATCGAAGAATCCATTTCCATATAGGAGGACAAACAGGCTTTCAAATGGAAGAATATTCTACCAAAATTGCGAGGCCTGGCAGGATGAAGCGACCGAAAAGCAACGCGAAACGAACTGGTCATCACGTCGGCGCTCCGGCATTGGAAGTCATCGAAGAAAGGGCTGCGGGCGGACCGCCGTCGCGGTACGATTAAGCCGATCCGCCGTCTCACCCAAAAAACTCAAGAGGAGTTCCCGTGAACACGCAAATTCGTCCGCCGCGCATTGGACCGCAGCCCTGGGAGGTGGTGCGGACGAAGCTCGATCAGTCGCTGCCCTTCGCCAATATGCGAGACACGCCGTACTACCGCGACGCGGTGTGGGAGCAGTTCTCCAAGGCCGAATACGAGCGCCGCTACCGGTCGCTGCGGGCGAAAATGCGCGAGCACAAGCTCGACGTGGTCATTGTGCCCGGCGGTCCCAGCCATTGGAGCTTCGGCGGCGGCATGCTGTGGCTGACCGGCCATTGGGAATGGCACGCGCTGTCAAGCTACGTGCTGGTGCCGCTCGAAGGCGAGCCGACGCTGATCTACTCGATGGGCGGCACGCACGCCGAAGCGGTGCGCCGCCAGGTGGAAGTCGCCGTCAAAGACGTACGTCACAGCCGCAGCGGCCGCTACGCCGATGTCATGGTGGAGCGCATCCGCGAACTCAAACTCGAGCGCGGCCGCATCGGTCTGATGGAGATCGATCCGCGCCATGCCGACTATATGCCGGTGAACCAGTACAACGTGCTGCGCGATAATCTGCAGGACGCGGAATTGGTTTTCACCAAGGGGTTCTTGCACGAACTCCTCTCCGTCCACAGCGCCGAGGAACTCGACTGCGTGCGCAAGGCCGGCGTGCTGTGCAAGAACGCCATGGACGCGATGGTCGCGCGCGCGGCACCCGGCGTGAAGGAATATGAGCTGCGCGCTGCGGCCGGCGCTGCGATCCTCGAAGGCGGTGGCGACATCGATTTTCTCATCATCGGCTCGACGGCGATGGCGAACCCCTCGATGATCTTCGGCAATCCGCGACCGTCCGCGCGCGTCCTGCAGCAGGGCGACATCATCAACATGGAGCTTGCGGCGGGCTACCGCGGCTACACCGCCCAGATCGGTTCGCCGATTTGTGTCGGCGAGCCGACCGAGATGGTGAAGAAATTCTGGAACGAAATCACGCTGCCCGGCTACCACCGCATTGTCGCCGAGATCGCGCCGGGAAAGCCTGCCGAGAACATGCGCCTTGCCAGCAAATTCTTCCGCGACAACGGCTACCAGTCGCGGCCGACGCAATGCCACGGCATCGATCTGGTCACCGACGGACCGCACGTGGTCGCCGAGCACGTCGCGGCGGAGAAATTCGAGGAAATTTTGAAACCCGGCATGGTGATCATGGCCGAGCCCAATCCGATCACGCCCGACGGGCTGTTCGGTATTTTCCTCGGCCACACGTTCGTCGTCACCGAGACCGGCCACGAAGTCGTCGACGACTTCCCGCTGGAAATCGCGGTGGCGGGAAAGTGATCTTCGCGGTCGATTAGGCCGCTTCTCGATCGACGACGCCGGGCGCAGCGTGGAGCGGCGTGGCGGCCGGACGCGGTGCAAAGAATGTCCGCCGCCGACGGTCAGATCGCACGAACAGATAGAGCAGCAATTTCACGATGCGCCTGACCATCGCGTGGCGCAGTTGCCAGCGCGCCCGCAACGTCAAAATCATCGCCGCTCTTTTCTCAAGTTCGGCCTTCAGGCCGCCAATTTCCGCGTGTTTGCGGGCGATCTCGGCCAACTGGCTCGCCCCTTTGGTCTTCATATCCTCGACGTTGACTTCGAGCCGGCGGACCGCCATGGCGAACTGAGCGCGCAAATGATCCTTCTCGGCGCGAATTTCGGTCATGGCCAACGGAGTAGCCTCGACGAGATTGCGCATCGTCAGGCGCACCGCGCGCTGATGCACAACAGGAACAAACGCAAGCATCGCCAGACTTCCCGCCAGAAACCCGATGCCCAACAACATCAACCACTCAATCATGCGACGCCTCACAGCCCACGATATGGTGGTATCCAATAACCTAATCGGGCCGGCACGCCCCAGCGAAGTCTCCGGTTAACCTAAACTTGGGCGGCGCCAGCCGGCTGAGCGTCGCCGCCTCACGGGACGGCGATTGATGAATTGCCTGGTCAATTCCCGCCATCTGCCGGCCTTTCGCCGACGTGCCCTCTCCACGTTTGGCACTGCGCCGCCTTCGCGTGCGCAACCGCGATATTTTTTAGCAACGTCGTATTCCCGTTACGGCGCGTACCACTGGCTCGAGTCACGCGCTTAATATTTGTGCGACATGTCGCTCTCGATCAACGAATCGGAGCTGCCGGCTCTGATGCGCTCGAATGTTTCGGGACATTACGTGGCGTGGAATTATCTGCACGCCTTCGACCACAGTGAGAACCGCGCCTTCATCGCCGAGTGGCGGAGCTTCACCGGCAGAGCCGACGCGGTGACCAACGATCCGATGGAAGCGACCTGGATCGGCTTCAATCTCTGGGTTGCCGCGGTGGAAGCCGCCGGCACCACCAATGTCGACAAGGTCCGTGCGGCGCTTGCCGGCCGGCGGATTACGGCGCCGAGCGGCTTCACCGTGCATATGGATGGCAAGACCCAGCATCTTTACAAGCCGGTCATGATCGGCCGCATCACCGGCGACGGCCGCATCGTGCCGGCTTCAGTCACCGAAGGACTGGTGCCGCCGAGCCCGTGGAGCCCGTGGCTCAGCCGCAGCGCCAGCGCGGCGTAGAGCAGCCCGCCTCCTCGTCCCGCGCACCGGGCAATCCGACAACAGCTGCCGTGCCGGCGCACTGGGATTGGGCCGCGTCAACGCCGCGGCAACGCATCGCTTCTATCGGCCTCGACAAGCACCCTGGAACGCTTCTAGAACAAGCCTTAGAGCCGAGTACCGACAGGCCGCTGGGACGATTTCCCTCATGAGTCAGCGCACGAACTACCCTGTGGATTATCGCGCCTATTTTGCCGACGCCCTTGGCCGGCTGCATTCGGAGCGCCGCTACCGCGTCTTCGCCGACCTCGAACGCATCGCCGGCCGTTTCCCGCACGCCATCTGGCATTCGCCGGAAGGGCCGAAGAACGTCGTGATCTGGTGCTCCAACGACTACCTCGGCATGGGCCAGCATCCGAAGGTGATCGGCGCCATGGTGGAGACCGCGACCCGGATGGGCACCGGCGCCGGCGGCACCCGCAACATCGCCGGCAACAATCATCCGCTGGTGGAACTCGAGCGCGAGATCGCCGACCTGCACCGCAAGGAAGCGGCTCTGGTGTTCACCTCCGGCTACGTCTCCAACGAGACCGGCATTTCCACGCTCGCCCGGCTGATGCCGAACTGCCTGATCCTGTCCGACGCCTGGAACCACAATTCGATGATAGAGGGCGTGCGCCAAGCGCACACCGAAAAGCAGATTTTCCGCCACAACGACATGGCGCACCTGCAGGAGCTTTTGGCCGCCGCCGACCCGGCGCGGCCCAAGCTCATCGTGTTCGAGAGCCTCTATTCGATGGACGGCGATGTCGCCCACGTGAACAAGATCTGCGACCTCGCCGAGCAATACGGCGCCATGACCTACGTGGACGAGGTGCACGCGGTCGGCATGTACGGGCAACGCGGCGGCGGCATCTGCGAGCGCGACGGCGCGATGGGCCGCGTTGACGTGATCGAAGCGACCCTCGCCAAGGCGTTCGGCTGCCTCGGCGGCTATATTGCCGCCAGCTCCGCCATCATCGACGCGGTGCGCTCCTATGCGCCGGGCTTCATCTTCACCACCGCGCTGCCGCCGTCGGTCGCGGCGGCAGCAACGGCCGCGATCCGCCACCTGAAAACCTCGCAATGGGAGCGCGAGCGCCATCAGGACCGCGCCGCCCGTACCAAGGCGGTGCTCTCTGCCGCCCGGCTGCCGGTCATGACCAGCCCGACCCACATCGTGCCGGTCTTTGTCGGCGATCCGGAGCGCTGCAAGGAGGCGAGCGATCTGCTGCTTGCCGACCACGGCATCTACATCCAGCCGATCAATTATCCGACGGTGCCCAAGGGCACCGAGCGGCTGCGGATCACGCCGAGCCCGTATCACGACGACGCCTTGATCGATGTGCTCGCCGAAGCGTTGGTCGACGTCTGGCAGAAGCTCAAGCTGCCACTCAAAGCAAGCGCGCTAGCGGCGGAGTGATCCGCTAACACGCTGTTCTTCCGCGGTCGTGGTCGTGCCCTCTCGCCTTGCGGGAGAGAGCCACACAGCATTCCAGAAATCTCTGATAGGTGAGGAGTTGCGCGCCCTTGTCGTCGGGTATCTGTGCTTTATGATAGCGATTATGACGAAGGCGAATGTAACCGAACTATCCCCCTCGGTGATTACGGACCAACGGCTTCTCGACGCCATGCGAGAGGGCCGCGTCATCAATGTCCCTGAACTCGACTATTCGATTGTGCCAAGGACGGCGCTGATCGATCTCGCGGACGAATTGGCGGAGGAGGAGCTGCTCGAAGAGATGGT
Organism: Xanthobacteraceae bacterium; assembly: GCA_035503415.1. Lineage (GTDB taxonomy): Bacteria > Pseudomonadota > Alphaproteobacteria > Rhizobiales > Xanthobacteraceae > BOG-931. The sequence goes on along the minus strand of DATJTL010000225.1, from coordinate 495 downwards.
CTCCTATCGCAAAAACGTCACCGGGGTCGCGCACACGATCTTTATTTCACCGCGCGGCAAGACCCGGCACGCGCCGCGGATCAAAGTCGCGATCAACCCTTCCGATAGCATCGATCCACGCGCCGAAACGGCGTCCGTCTCGATTGCGGACGGTGAAGTTGTCGTGGGCCACGTGCCGGTGCCGCTGATCGATCAGGTCCGTCGGTTTATTGATGCCAACCGCGATGCACTGCTCGATTATTGGGACTACCGGATCGACACCGACGAACTGAGGCGCCGGTTGAAATCGATCTAGCGTCGCAGCTGCACTCCAAATATCGACTCCCTTCGCGCATCATTACGTGCCCGCTTCGATGATTCTTTGAAATCGCATCGAACGCTCTCTCGCGCGCTGCCCGGCGAGCAACCGCCCCAAGCAAAAACCGCCGCAAAATCAGCCTGTTGGCCGCAACGTGAAGATGTTGCTTGACTGGCCTCGCGCACCGAATAGAAGCG
>DATJTL010000224.1:0-13991 GCA_035503415.1 Xanthobacteraceae bacterium | reverse complement strand
CGGCAAATATTTTGCCGCCTTTCGGATTGACGCGGCCGCCCGGCGTAAGACCGGCAAGCGCGCGATTGAGCCAGCCCGAGTCGCTGGCATTCGGCTTGGTCATGCCGCTTTCCAGCACGTCCTGGCCGTCGAAATGCGATCGCTCGCGATAGGGCGTCGCAGCGGCGTGCACAATGATCGCCTCATGGGCCGCGAACATTCGCTGCAGGTTAGGCATCGCCGGATTGAGCGCGAAGAAATTGTCGAGCCGCAGCGCCGGCGTCTTGCCGTCGAGGGTGAGGGCGTCATCGCCGCGCAGTGCGCCCCAATTCGGGTCGCCGACCGGCGCTACGGTGGCAAGCCCATCGAGCGCGCCCCGCAGTACGACAGCCAGAAAGCGCGGATCGCGGCCTTCGGCACGGGCAAGCTTCGGCAGAAAGGCCCAAGCGAACAGCGTACCGGAGGAGAGCAGCACGGCACGGCGAGAGGGGGCATGAGGATATTTCATGGTCAGCTCCGCAGGAATTCGGGTGACATGACAAGAAGTGTCAAAGCCTGGACGCGGCTTTCGGCGCGCAGAACGGTATCGCGGGTCTGTGCCGAGGCGAGCGGACCGAGCGCGCTGTCCAGCATCTCGACCGGGTCCACACCCGCCGCGAGACGGTTGGCGAATTGGTTGGCGAGGTCGAGGCGATGCGGCACGCCATCGATCCAGGCCGCCTCGCGATCGGAATAGCCGTTGGGCGCCGGCGGCCGCCACAGCGCTGCGCCAAGCTGCGCCTGCGCTCCCATCACGAGCCCGATCGGAACGAGCGGGGCGCCATCGGTCAGCCGCAGGACGCCGGTAATCCACTCGGCCGGCGGCTTGAGTTTGGTCCGCTGCGGCGTCCACGCTTCGTCGGCGGCGATCAGCGCCTTGGCGACCTCTTTGAGATCGCCACCGCTTGCGTTGAATGTCTTCTCGAGCTTGGCGACCAAGGCAGGCGGCGGCTCGTCGGCGACGAAATGCGCGGCGAGTTCTTGGGCGATGTGGTGCGCCGTCGCCGGGTGCCGCGCGAGATCGGCGAGCACGGCGCGGCCCTGCTGCACGCCTGTCTCCGCATAGGCTTTGCCCAGCACGATCTGCGCGCCGGGCTGGTGCTGGATCGGGTCGAAGACAAATTCGCCGCCATGCACGGGTTCTGACGGCGGAAACCAAGTCCAGCCGGTGAGCACTTTGGCGAAGTTGGTGACGTCGGTTTGTGTGTACCCGCTGCGGACGCCGAGCGTATGCAGCTCCAGAGTCTCGCGTGCGAGGTTCTCGTTGAGGCCCTTGTCGCGGTCGATACCGGCGGTGGAATCCGGACCGATCGATTCGACGTTGTCGAGGTAATAGAGCATGCCCGGGTGGCTCTCGACCGCCTGCAGCATGTCGGCGAAACGGCCGAGCGCATGCGGCCGAATGGCCTCGCGCTCATAGGGGCCCGCCATCGCCGGAATCTTATCGGCCGAGATACAGAAATGATTGGACCAGAACCACACCAGCCGTTCGACGAATCCGATATCGGCGGCGCTCGCGGCATCGAAACGGGCCTTTGCCTCGTCGAGAATAAGCTGTCGCGGCAGCGGCGGCTGGTGCGGCCTCTGCGGATTTTCGGCTTCGCCGGCGACGACCGGCGCGATACAGGCTTCGCCTGACTGTGGCAGCTTGCAATTAAGTAAGTTCGCGCCGCTGCCGGCTTCCGCAAGCTTCTCCGCACGCAGTTCGAGCTTTTTCTGCGCACGCTGTTCGGCCTGAAATCGGAACACCGCGCGCTCCGATTCGCCACTTGAGGGCAGTTGCGCGCTGATGCGCCCGGCGCCGGGATCGTCAAGTTCGGCGGCGAGGGCGCCGCGCGGATCGGAGGCAATGGCGGCAATCGAATTGCGCCGCGGCCCCAGGCCGAACCGGTGGAGTGCGAGTGCCGCAGCTTGCGGTCCGTGCGCGGCCATACATCCTCCTGGCGCCCGCTTTTGTCCCGCCGCCCCCTTGCGAATGCAGTCTTTTATTGTGGCAAAAGTTACGAGTCCGTCTGCGGAACCGCCGGAAATTTTCTTGCAAAAATTTCTTGCAAATTGTTCATCGGCGGCGGCGACCGAGGCTGCCGTGGCGAGCCCGATTCGCCGGTCAGAGCGCCGGAACTCGTCCGCTGCATTTGGCTTTGCCGCAGACGGCTTGCAGCGCGGAACACCCGCCCGTAAGTATCGGTGGAAGCGAGCCTGTTGGAGCCGTCTGATGGCGGTCGTCATCGACAACCTGGTTGGCGCAAGAGCGCCACGTCACCCCGAAAAGGCGCACCGGCCCGATCAGCCGGCCTTGCGCAAGCCCGACTGGATTCGCGTCAAAGCGCCCGTTTCCCCCGGCTACCTGGAGACCAAGGCAATCGTTCGCGCCAACGGCCTGCACACGGTATGCGAGGAGGCCGGTTGTCCGAATATCGGCGAGTGCTGGGAGAAAAAGCACGCCACCTTCATGATCATGGGCGACACCTGCACGCGCGCCTGCGCCTTCTGCAACGTCAAGACGGGCCTGCCCGGCGCGCTCGACCAAGCGGAACCCGAACACGTCGCCGAGGCGACGCTCAAACTCGGCCTGTCGCATGTCGTCGTCACCTCGGTCGATCGCGACGATCTCGACGATGGCGGCGCCGCGCATTTCGCTGCAGTGATCAGCGCCATCCGCGGGCGCTGCCCGCGCACGACCATCGAGGTGCTGACGCCGGATTTCCTGCGCAAGGATGGTGCGGTCGAGACAGTCGTCGCCGCGCGTCCCGATATATTCAACCACAATCTCGAAACCGTTCCGGCCAAGTACCTCACTGTGCGCCCGGGCGCGCGCTATTTCGCCTCGCTGCGGCTTCTCCAGCGGGTAAAAGAGATCGATCCGCAGATGTTCACCAAGTCCGGCGTCATGGTCGGGCTCGGCGAGGAGCGCGACGAAATCCTGCAGGTCATGGACGATCTGCGCGCCGCCGACGTCGATTTTCTCACCATCGGTCAATATCTGCAGCCTTCGCCGAAGCATCACGCCGTGATCCGCTTTGTGCCGCCCGATGAGTTCGCGGCGCTTGCGACCATCGCTTATGCCAAGGGATTTGCCATGGTCTCGGCGAGCCCGCTGACCCGCTCGTCCCATCACGCCGGCGAGGACTTTGCGCGTCTTAAAGCGGCGAGGGCTACGCGCTGATCGATGCCGGAATTCTCGACCAAACGACGGGTGCAGCATTCTGCTTCCGACATGTTCGACCTGGTCGCCGATGTCGAGCGCTATCCGGAATTCGTCCCGCTGTGCCAGTCGCTGACGGTGCGCAAACGCAGCGGCGATAGCGGGGGCAGGGAGGTCATCGTCGCCGACATGACCGTCGCCTATAAGCTCATCCGCGAGACTTTCACCAGCCGCGTCACGCTCGATCGAAGCGAGCTGACCATCCTGGTCGAATACCTCGAAGGTCCTTTTCGCCGCATGAACAATCGCTGGATTTTTCGCCCGGAGGGCGACGACAGTTGCGACGTCGTGTTTTTCCTCGTCTATGAGTTTCGCAGCCGCGCGCTCGGCCTGCTGATGGGCAGTGTATTCGACGCCGCCTTTCGCCGCTTCGCCGCGGCCTTCGAACACCGCGCCGACCAGGTCTACGGCACGCGAGCGGCGTAAGCGGCGCGGCGGTCGCCCCTCCCGCCGCCACACCGGCGCGGTGCACCACCGGATCGTGCGGCCGGCCGCAATGTGCTATTTCTGCAGCGCTCAAATTAGTCGCCGACCGCGCTGGAGGATTTCGATGTCAGGGTCGCGCAAGGCGGAAATCCGCAAGCAAACTCGGCTGTTCGACGATTTCTTCAAAATCGACGAAGTGATCGTTTCGCACCAACGCAAAGACGGAACGATGAGCCCCGATGAGCGGCGGCTCGTCTTCGAGCGTGGCGACGCCGTCGCGGTCATTCTCTACAATGCCGACACCAAGACGGTCATCATCGTCGACCAGTTCAAGGTGCCGAGCCTGATCGGCCGGCGGCGCGACGATCCCCAAACCACGGACGGCTGGATCACCGAGGCGACTGCCGGGATGATCGACCCCGGCGAGACGGCTGAGACCGCGATCAAGCGCGAGGCCATGGAGGAGACCGGCTATTCGATCGGCAATCCGCAGCTGATCTGCAAGTTCTTCTCCTCTCCGGGAGGCACCTCCGAGCGCATATTTCTTTATTTTGCCGAGGTGCGCGAAAGCGATCAGATCGGCGAAGGAGGCGGGCTGCCCGGCGAGGACGTCACGGTCATTCGGATCCCGGTCGATCAGTTGTTCAAGCGGCTCGCAAACGGCGAGATCGACGACCCCAAACTTGCCATTGGCGCCTACTGGCTCAAGGATCGCCTGAAGGTCGCCGCCGACCATGCGCCGGTTGCAGCGGCAAAGCCGCGCTCGACCGCATTGGCCTTCTCGACCGTCTGCTATCAACTGACGGCGGCGCCGCAAATCATCGTCGGCTACAAGACCGGTCCGATCGACGCCATGAAGGGCGTCAGCATCTGGGTCAATTCCGAAAACACCGACATGCTGATGGATCGCGTCATTGGCCGCACCATCTCCTCCCGCATTCGCCTGTTGGGCTCCAACAGAGACGAACAGGGCAATGTTCTCGAAGACACCATCGCCGAAGGCTTGCGCGCCGCGGTCGGCGCGCATGGCCATGTCAGGATCGGGACCGTTCTGGTTACCGAATCCGGCAGCCTTGCCGCCTCGCACCAGGTCGAGCGCATCCTGCACGTCGCGAGCGTACAGGCCTCGATCGACGGCGGTGTTAAAGCCACTCAGGAAACACTCGCAGCATGCGTGAGGTCCGTCCTCGACCGGGCGGAAAAAATCAACAAAACGAGCTGGAATCTTGCCGTCAACTTTCTCAGAGAGCGCTGCGGGCTCAAGCCACACTACTGCGACTCTATTCTGATCCCGATGATCGGCGCCGGCGATGGCGGCGTGGCCGTCGAAGACGTGGCGCGCTCGATTATCCCTGCCGCAGTCGAATACTTAAGCGGGTTGCCGCTGCCCACGCTGAGAAAAGTGTTTTTCATTGCGTACAACGAGCAGGCTCGCAACGCCTGCGAGGCAGCGCTCGTGGAATGTGCGGCTCTTGGCAAACTCGTCAAGACGGAATGCAAATGACAAGCGCTTGGCCGCTCTTGGTCGAGAAGCGCGCGGAGATCGCCCCGGCGCTGAGGCGAGAGTTTTGGCTGCCGCTGCGCCGTCTCGCTAAAATGTTTCACATCCTGCCGATAGCCGCGGCTGCAGCCTTGTTTGTCTTGCTCGCTTTCGACGGCCAACTGACTGAAATCTACGTGTCCTACATGGAGGACATTGCGTCCGCCGGACTAGCCCTGGTGGTAATTCGCTTCGTCGTGGCTGCATTCGGCTTCGCGTTGATCAGCGCGGTTCTCTACGAGGCGCACTACCGGCTCAGCGGGCCGCGCATCAGCGTCATTTATTCGATGAACGCGGAGGTCGGCACCGGGTCCAGGCTTCGTCAGGTCCAAGACGTTTCGGCGATCATTATTGCGCTGTCTCCCTGGATCGGGCTCATCGCTGGTCTGCTGAACACAAAAATATCGCTCACCAGCCTGTTCGAAAATCTGCAGAAAGCCAAAATCGACCCCGCCGACCTTCAACATGTGCCCGAGCCGTCGGTCTTGGCGGTCGCCTGCGCCATCGTGATTTTAGGTCTGGTCATGGCTTCGCTCGTGGCGCTTCATCCCAAAAACCGGATGCTGCAACATTCGGTCATGATGCTTACTCCGCTTGCCGCGGCGCTGGTGTTTCGGTTGCTGCTCGATGCGCCGCCGTTCGGCGCCACTGCCTTCAGACTAGGCGCGAGCGTTGCCGCAATCTTGATCGTCGGTGCTTACTACGTCGTCTATCATCGCATTGATCTGCTGCGCGCCTACATCTTCCGCGCCAAGGCGCTGCGCGAGGACAACAACTTCAGCATGCGGCAGTGGCAGCGCATCGTCCTATTCGGCTGGGCGCTGCTGCCATGGATCGTTGCGCTGGTTCTCTATCTTCTGCTTCCGATTTTCGGCGCGCTGAAGAGCTGGCTACTCGGGGCAGCGACGCCTGGCGCGGTCTTGCCGAGCCTTGCGATGATTGCGGTCGGCATCTGCTGGGTGGCGGCCCTCGGCCTTACGGTCGCTTCGTTGCTGCACCGCCTGCGCGACGATATCGTGGTGAGAGTATGGCTCTACGTCGCCGTCTGTGCGCTCGCTATCGCCGGCCTTTTGATCTTCTGGTTCACAAGCACCGATTTTATCGTCACCGTGTACCGCTGCCTGGGACCGCTTGGCTCGCTGGCGCTGTCGCTTTTGTTTCTGATCTCGGGCTGTGTCGTACTCGCCGTCCTGTCGCAACGCTCGCATTTTCCAGCCTTTACGCTGGTTGCTCTCGTTCTCATTGCCATAGCGCGGCTGCCGACCTCGAGCGGATGGTCGCCTACGCTTCTGATTGCTGCGGTGTGTCTCGTGCTCGCAGCCATTGCCGTCCTGTCGCGTCTTTTCCCCGCCGCAGGCGTGGCGCTGCTTTTATTCGCGGCGGTCCTGTTCAATTATTTCAGGGGCGTGGAGCCGGAGTTCAAGTTGAACCGCCAGGCCGCCACCAATCTCGGCCGGCAATTCGACCACTGGCTCACCAGTAAGGGAGTGCCGGTGGTCGGCGCCGATCCTGCGCAGACACCGATCGATTCATGCTTTGCGAGGCCTACGGCAGTCACGCCAGACGGCCCAAAATACCCGGTGTTCATCATCGCGGCCGAGGGCGGCGGCATCTATGCGACAAGCGCCACATCGATGTTCCTCGCTCGACTGCAGGACGAAAATCCCTGTTTTTCCGACCACGTGTTTGCCATCAGCGCGGTCTCGGGCGGATCGCTGGGCGCCACCATCTTCCAGGCGATAGAAGCGGCGAGATTGAGCCGAGCGTCGGCGGCAGGTACTCCCCCCGCGCTCCTGGCCGAACGCGCCAATGCCGCCGAAACGACCTCGATGGTCACGCCCGACCGGCTTAGGCCGTGCCGAACTCCACCCGCCGCCGGACATCCCGAAGCCGTGAATTTCTCTCTAGAGCAGAAGGCGTGCCGGATCGTGGAAGGGGATCACTTTTCTCCGCTCATCGCGTCGATTTTCCCGGAGCTCCTGGGATTCACCCGCAAAGGCCGCCCATTTGAACTGGCGGCCAGTTTTCAGCAATCCGCGAACGCCGAGGACCCGCGCGCCGCAGCCGTGTTGCGTGCTCCTTTTACAGCCGATTGGACCGACGTCAGTAAGGCCCCAGCGCTGGTGCTCAATGCAACCTGGGTCGAAACGGGACTGCGTGCAGCGTTCGCACCGTTCCCCCTGCACGGCATCGACGATTCGCTCTATTCGTTCGTCGATGTGGATATGCCGGCAAATCCGGCGGAGACCTTGATCGATGCCGCGGTGGTCAGTGCACGCTTTCCGCTGGTGCTGCCGCCCTATTCGATACAGGTGCGCGCGCCGACAGCGCCGAACTCGCCCACCGGCGCCGCAGCGGCGCGAACATCCGAGCAGTCGTCATACTGGAATTTTGTCGATGGCGCGTACTCGGACAACTCAGGCGCAGCGACCGCACTCGCCCTCTACAGGGCACTGTTTGCCACCGCGCAGTCGCGTCATGTCGTCTTGCGGCTCATTCTGCTCACCAGTTCCGATCCCGCGCTCGCGGTAAATCAGATCAGCGGCACCACCTTCGCCGATGTCATGGGGCCGTTGAACGCCATGCTCAATGTCAGGTCGGGCTTAGCCAACGAGGCGGTCGCGCGCGCCTGCGATGGCGTGCTTGTTGGCGGGGAGGGCGCAACCGCCGACAGCGCCGGGAAAGCGCAAAACACGTGCGAGGACCGGGCCAATCGTCCCGACTCCGCGCTGCAAATCGTCGGCATCGAGGACCAGACCTACGGTCTGTCGCTGGGGTGGAAAATCTCGCAGACGACGTTCAGCGTGGTGTCATGGATGTTGGGGCGCTCGGATATCGTCGGGGCGTCAGACTGCAATGGAACGGCGAAGCACGGCGACGCAACATCGCAAGCCAATGGACAATTCATTCTCAATGAGCAGGTAGTGGAAAGAAACTCCTGTGTCCTGTGGTCCGTTCAACAGTCGCTGGGCGGTGCACCTGCCGGTCACGTTGTACCGGAGCGCGCTGCCCCGGCGCAGCGGCACTGATCGCTGCGCCCCGTCGCTCGCTTTTAGAACTTCCTAACCATAAGAGCGTCCGGTTACCTCCCAAGGCTGTCGGCCGTTTTGTGTTTAAGGCTGCTTTTACGCTGGCGATGGCACCTCAACGTCTTGGGGTGGGACTGGTGTTATTGGGCCAAACCAAAAACAAGCTGATTGCCGCGGTGCTGGGCACCCTGGTCGCGGCAGCGCCGGTCTATTGGTTCACTGATTGGTTGCAACGTCAGGGCGAGGCCGAAGCCTCCGTTAGCGCCAAATCATCGATCGCCCAGCTCAATTTGACCGTCCGCGAAACCGTGGAAAAGCTCGACGATTTGGCGAGCCGCGGGATCGACGCCTGCACACCCGCCAATGTCGACGCGCTGCGGCAGGCGCTGTTCACCACCGGTGCGGTCAAGGAACTCGCGTTGGTGGCTCCGAGCGGTCAGACGATGTGCACCGATACCGGCACCACATTTGCGGCACGGGACGTCATCGCATCGGCGGCCACGTCGGATCCCGACGTGATGCTCGATGTTGTGCGCCTGGTCGGCAGCGATGTGCGGCTGTTGCGCGTGCGCCTGGTGCTGCCGCAGCGCAGGCCAGCATTGGCGGCATTATTGCCCGCCGTGGTGCTGGTGCCGCAGGTCGCGCCGAACGGAAACCGGCTGGAGGGCTACGCACGCCTGACGCTCGCCGATGGCACCGTCATCGGTGTTTCGGGCGACGAGCGGGAGAGCCCCCCGGGCGACGATCACGTCTCCGCGGAAGCCCGTTCCAGCCGCTTCGGGCCAGTTATGATGGTGACCTTGCGCCGGCACGGCACTATCGCGAGTTATGGCGACTTACAGCGGATTGCCATCGTCGTCTCGGCCATTTTCGCGCTGACGATATTGCTTGCTGCCTTGTTCATACCCTGGCGTGCGCGTCACAATCCGATCGCCGAGATAGAAGCGGCGCTCATTGCCGACGAATTCATCCCCTATTATCAGCCTATCATTGACATCAAGAGCGGCAGGCTGCTCGGCGCCGAGGTGCTGGTTCGCTGGCGCAAACCCGACGGCACCATCATCGCGCCAGGTGCCTTCATCCCGTTGGTCGAGTCGAGCGGCTTGATCCTCGATCTGACGCGCTCGCTGATGCGTCAGGTCTGCGCCGATGTCGGAGCAGCGATCGGTGCCCGGCCGCAGATGTACATCACCTTCAACATCGCGCCGCGGCATTTCCACGACGCCATTGTGCTCAACGACGTCGGCGCGATTTTCGAGGGCTCGCCGATCCGGCTGTCGCAGATCGTTCTCGAAATCACCGAACGCTTCGAAATCCAGAATCTGACCGCCACCCGGCGCGTCATCGCGGCGCTGCAAGGCCTCGGCTGCCGCGTCGCACTCGACGACGTCGGCACCGGCCACAACGGGCTCTCCTACATCCTCAAGCTCGGCGTCGATATCATCAAGATCGACAAACTATTCGTCGAGGCGATCAAGACCGAGCGCCAAGCCCAGGCCATCGTCGAGACGCTGGTCGGTCTCGCGCGCGATTTGCGCATGCAGATCGTCGCCGAAGGGGTCGAGCGCATCGACCAGGTCGAATATCTGCGCGACCACGGCATCAGTGCCGCGCAAGGCTACGTGTTTGCGCCGCCGCTGCCGGGTGCTGCGTTCACCACGCTGATCGAAGCCATCGATCCGCTCGCGACCGACGCCGAAAAGGCAGCTCCCGAGGGAGCAAAAGGCGTCAATGCGATGCTTGGACGCCTCGCCGCTGCTTAAGGCCGTCTCATCTGGCAGTCGCTTTCGTTGACGCTATCGCGCATCCAGCCGACCCGGCTCTCGACCGGCATCCGGCAGCAACGTTCGGATTGTTGCGTTTTGACCGCGGCCTACGCGGCGCTGGCGCGCGAGCGATAGAAGCCAAGAACATCGCGCGCGGTGGCCGATTGCAGACGCTCGAAGCTTGCCGTTGCGTGTTCGAGATCGTTCTCCGAGAGACCGCGATCGGCGGCCTTCAGCAACAGAATTGCCTTTGCGGTCGCCCATGAGAAACCCGCCAGCTTGGCGAGGATGACGAGGATGTCCGATCCGGGAGTGAGCAGGGCCCGCTCGACGATATCGTTCTCGACGCCGCAGATCAGCGTCAACGCAACCGCGACCTCGGCAAGCTGGCCCTCGGTGGCAAAGCGGTAGACGTCGGCCTCGCCGAGCCTGCCGGCGCGATGCATGGCCTCGACCGAGGCCAGAGCGGCCGCATAACTGGCGGACATCTTCTGCGCATCTGTGCGCAGCCCGCTCGAAATCTCGTCGACTATGCCGGCGACGGTCGAACTGTCCCCAAGATTTTCGGCCATAAGCTTGGCCCGCACGGCCGCCGATGCCTGTTCGATCAGACGCAGGAAATGCTGCCGAGGAAGATCCGCGCGCGTGCCGACCAGCATGGTCAGCTGGTCGTCGCCGACCGCGCGCTTGAGCAGCATGCGGAAACCCGCATAGGAAATGCGCGCGGTAGGATTTTTTGAGACCGAGTGCACGACGTCGCGATCCCCGCGCGTAACCAGCACATCGGTCACCGTTTCACTCAAATTCTTGCGCTCGGAGATCGCCACCAGATGCTGTTGGCTCTTGCTGCTGGCATTGGCGACCAGATCCGCGTCGTTGAGGCACTCGGACTCCCGCAGCACCGGACCGGCCACCGCGATATTGTCGTCGAACGCGAGCTTGCGCACCACCCCGGCCGGCGCATACCGCGCCGGCGCCAGCCTCGCCGCCAGCTTGGCGCGCGCCATCGGCTCGATTGCCGCGACCAGCTTGGCGAGAATTTCGTCGAATACATGGATCTGTTCGGCCGAATAATGCGCCGCCCCCGAGAAGAACAGATCGGTAATGCGCGTCAGAATCTCTACGCGATGGGCCTCGCTGCCGGTCGTCAACGCGCGTTCGAGGTCATCGATAAGTGAGATTGTCTCGGTCATTGTTAGCGGCAACCACTGACGGAAAAGGGTACCGGACCGTAGCAGCGAACGGTGAAGAAACGCTTGCCCCGTCAAATGCGCAGAAGATCGTCTGCGAATTATACGCGCGTCGGAAGTAAGCTCTTAATGCTGCTGCGGTGCGCCAGGCTTCATATGTGGCCGTACGCTGCGCGCGATGCCTGCATTAACCAGGTCCTCATCATGACAGTTAGATGTCCTTCAATGACTTGTGTCCTATCGTGAATTTCCTGCATTCGGCCACCCGCATGAGCAACCGTAAAAAACGCCGCTTCGACCGGAAGGCATTCGAGCGCATGGTGGCGCTCGATCTCGGCGACGGCTCGGCTTCGACCAGTTGCGAGATCGTCGACATTTCAGATGGCGGAGCCCGGCTGCGGCCACTCATGTGCACGCCCAAGGCTCTGCCGGAGAAGTTCACGCTGTTGCTATCGGCCTGCGGCCGGGTCCGGCGCAATTGCCAAGTGATCTGGCGATCAGCCAACGAACTTGGCGTGCAATTTCCCCAAGCTTGAAAATTCTGCAACGCCCGTTAGCGCCGCTATGCGGTCAATCCGCTAGTGCTTCAAGCATCGCGATCGCCTGCGCAACCGATCGCTCGCGCACACGCCGCCGGCCGATCTTGCCAAACAACGCGCGATGCTGCAGGCGCCGACCGTCGCGGCTCGCGGCCGCGAAATAAACAAGCCCGACCGGCTTTTGCCTGCTGCCGCCACCCGGACCGGCGACGCCTGTGATCGAAACCGCGAGATCCGCCGGCGAATGTTTCAGCGCGCCCGCGGCCATTGCGCTCGCCGTCTCGGCACTCACTGCGCCGTGGCGTTTGAGCGTAGCCGCCGGCACACCGAGCATCGTCTCCTTCGCCGTGTTGGAGTAGGTGACGAAACCGCATTCGACGACGTCGGAGGAACCGGCGATCTCGGTCAACGCCGCAGCCACGAGCCCGCCGGTGCACGATTCAGCGGTCGCCACGCGCAGGCCGCGTGCGCGGCAGACAGCGAGCAGGCGCTTGGCTGCCGTGCGAAGCTTGGCATCGATCATGCGCCGCTCCAGGGCAGCCGCACCGTGGCCGTCGCCGTCGCGAAAATGCCTTCGCGGCGGCCGGTGAAGCCGAGCTGTTCGCTGGTCGTGGCCTTAACGGCGACGCGATCGACCGCAATGCCGGCGATTGCAGCGATGCGCGCGCGCATTGCATCGCGATGCGGCGACACCCTCGGGGCCTCGCACACGACGGTGACATCAAGATTGCCGATCACGCCGCCGCGCGCTCGCACGCGCTCGCACGCGAAGGCAAGAAACCGATCCGACGACGCGCCCCGCCATTGCGGATCGCTCGGCGGGAAATGCGCCCCGATATCGCCCTCGGCGAGCGCTCCCAGAATGGCATCGACCAGCGCGTGAAGCACGACGTCGGCGTCCGAGTGGCCGGTCACCGCTTGGGAATGCGGAATGCGCACGCCGCCGAGCATCACGTGATCGCCCTCGGCAAAAGCGTGCACGTCGAAGCCGTTACCCATGCGCACATCGGCAAGCGCGGCCGCATGCAAGAGTTCGGCGCGGGCAAAATCGTCGTTGGTGGTCAGTTTCACGTTTGCGGTCTCGCCTTCAAATAGATTGACCCGGTGCCCGGCCCATTCGGCAAGCGCCGCATCGTCGGTAAAATCATCGCGGCCCGCCGCCGCAGCGCGTTGATGCGCGTTGGCAATCAGCGAAAAGCCGAAGGCCTGCGGCGTCTGCACCATGCGCAAATGGCTGCGGTCAAGCGTTTCACTCACCCCGCCGTCGGCGTCGATCCGCTTGACCGTATCGGCGATGGCAACTCCGGGTACCGCCGCGCCGTGCGCCCTGCCGGCATCGATGGCGCGCGCGATCAGGCCGGCGGTCAGGAAGGGCCGCGCCGCGTCGTGGATCAGCACGAGTTCGGGCTGGTGCTGCTGCAATGCTTGCAGCCCGGCCTGCACCGAGACCTGCCGCGTCGCGCCGCCGGATACCGGTGGCAAAAGCTTCTCCAATCCACCGCTCGCGGCATCAAAAAGCTCCTTGTCGGCCGGGTGGATGACCGGCTGCACCAGATCGATTTGAGCGTGCCGGCAAAATGCACCAAGGGTCGGACGGATCGCCGGCGTCCCGGCAATGGTCCGGTATTGCTTTGGAATTTCGCCGCCGGCGCGCAGGCCTCGGCCCGCCGCTACAATCACAGCCGCGACGATACCCATGCTCGAACGCTCCGCTCCGGTGTCCTGCGTTGCTTTAGCGCATGTTCCGTGCCTACGCGATTGTCGCATGGCTCGATTCAGCGCGCCCGCCGGGACCTTCGTCCCTGCGGCGAGTCATGGGGTTTATATATTTGATTTATATTTGAAAAGCCGCGGATCGGGATGTAGCACCAAAAGCCTCAAGAGGGGTGCGTGCATCGATCGGCGCCGTTGCTTCTTCTGCCGTGTTTGCTGACAGGTTGCGCCTGACCTGACCAGACTAGAAGATCAGCGCGCCGCCACCACGACAATGAACGATCGGGGTTGCCGGTCGGCTACTTGGTCGCAGCAACCCCATGAATAATTGCGCGGCCGTCGACGCCGCGCTGGCGGGCAGCTGCACCCTACCGCAATAGGCGATTGTTGGCGCTATCCGGTTCGATCTTTTGCCAATCCGCATGCTGGGCGGCACAGGTTTGTCCAATAAGCTATTGGCAGAACTTGCGAATGTCCGGATATTCCAAGGCTATCCACAAATTAGCATTATTGCAGTGCAGCACTTGCACAAAGCAGCAATTTGGCTAATCTGTATGCAATGATC
>DATJTL010000223.1:0-4154 GCA_035503415.1 Xanthobacteraceae bacterium | reverse complement strand
CGGAGGAACTTCGGTTGCGCTAGTGTGGCTGTTCTTCCGACTTGGCGACCACGTCGGCCCAATGGTCGACTGACTCCCTCGCGGCGCGCACCGCCTCGGCGAACGTGTCTTCCCGGTAAAGGAGCCGCCATTGGCCGCTATCGTAAAGTTCCACCAGGTGATTAAGCGCCCGGCGCGCGCCAAAGAGTTGGCGTTCGGCGTTCTTCCGCTGGATATCGGCGGTCAGGGTCTTGGTCATGGGCACAGTGTGCTCGAAAACGGTAAAAATAAAATCAAGGCGATGAGGGATTCTGTCTCCATGGCCGCGACGGCGGCGCGGATCGTCGCCGGCCGTGCAACGTGATCGCATTAATTTGTGCGCTTGCTTTGCTTGATCTTGCCGGGCCGGACCCTGTTCGCGCCGAGGCGGCCGCCTTACATCTGTTTTACCAAAGCCCGGTAACGAGGCCGCTACAGGCGCGGTCGAGTCGTTAACCAGGTGGCGCCCCGCCTGACGCGGAGGCAGATGTTGAGACGATCGCACATCGTAGTCCTTGCCGCGGCAGCGCTGCTCGCCGGCATGGCGGCCGCGCAGGCGGGTCCGTGCACCGCGCAGATCGCGCAAGTCGAGGAACGGGTTGCGCAACTGCAGGCAAACCGTCGGCCCGGCGGGGCGGGTGAAGCCACCGCTCCACAATCGCTCGGCGCCCAGCTTCATCACCAGCCCACGCCGAACTCGGTAGATTCCGCAGAGCAAACGGCGAACGCCGATGCCGAGATCGCGCTCGGCCGCGCGCGCCGGGCCGACAATGCAGGCGACGCCGCCGGTTGCGGAGCCGCGCTCCAAGAGGCCATGGAGCTGTACGGGCTGCAGTGATCCGTCTTCCAGGATCAGTGTTGATCGGATCAAGCCGTCGATCGCAACGTCACAGGGGCAACGTCACAGGGGCATCACGGCTCAATACGCGTCTTCAGAAAAAATCGGATCGACCGAGCCGTTCCACGGTCCGTGAAATTTTTCCAGAAGCTCCTGCGCGGACGTGGTGCCGCGCGCAAGGCGATCTTCAAGCACCTCGATGTAGCGCGTCTCGTCCTCCCCGCTCGCGTCAAGGCGCTTGCGCCCCGCAAGTCCGGCACGGGAGAATTTGAGAACCTCGGTGGCAAGTTCGAAGACCGCCATGTTGTGCACTTTGGCGGCAAGGCCAAGTCTCGGGACATCATCGCGCAGTTTTTGCCGCTCCTGCGCGGTCCAATCCTTGACCAGATCCCAGGCCGCATCGAGCGAAGCGTCATCATAAAGAATGCCGACCCAGAAGGCCGATAGCGCCAGCAGGTTCGGCAGCGGCCCGGAATCGGCGCCGCGCATTTCCAGATAGCGCTTGAGCCGCACTTCCGGAAATATCGTGCTCAAGTGGTTCGCCCAATCCGAAATCGTCGCGCGCTCGCCCGGCAGTCCGGGCAGCTTGCCGGCGAGCAGATCGCGGAACGATTGCCCGGATGCGTCGACATACTCGTCGCCGTGTTTGACGAAATACATCGGCACATCGAGCGCGTAATCGACCCAGCGCTCGAAACCCATGCCCGGCTCGAATACCCAAGGCAGCATGCCGGAGCGATCGTTATCGGTGTCGCGCCAGATTTCCGAGCGGAAGGAGAGAAAGCCGTTGGGCTTGCCTTCGGTGAACGGCGAGTTGGCGAACAGCGCCGTCGCCACCGGCTGCAGCGCCAGTGCGACGCGCAGCTTCTTGACCATGTCGGCTTCGGAGGAAAAGTCGACATTGGTCTGCACCGTGCAGGTGCGATACATCATGTCGAGGCCGAGCTTGCCGACCTTGGGCATATAGGCCGTCATGATCCGGTAGCGGCCCTTGGGCATCTTCGGCATGTCGGCGCGCGTCCAGTTCGGCGTCATGCCGATGCCGAGAAAGCCGATATGCAACGGCTGCGCCACTTCGCGCACCTGCGCCAGATGCGCCATGATCTCGCTGGACGTCTGATGGACGGTCTCGACCTGCGCGCCGGACAGTTCAAACTGGCCGCCCGGCTCGAGCGAGATCGCCCCGCCGCCGGTTACATCATAGAGGCCGATGATGTTCGGTCCTTCCATGATCGGGTCCCAGCCGAGAAGATGCTGCATGCCTTTGAGCAGCGCGCGGATGCCGCGCGGCCCCTCGTAGGGCACCGGGCGGTGTCCCTCGATCGTGAAAGCGAATTTCTCGTGCTCGGTGCCGATACGGAATTGCGACTTCGGCCGCGCTCCTTCCGCGATCCAAGCGACGAGTTCGTCCCGCCGCTCGATCGGCGTCAGGTCGACTTGATCACGCGCCATGCAGGGTCCTGGGAAAAATGGGCCGCGACCTTACACGCGGCGTGCTGCAAAGGCCAATGCGCGCGACAGCGGTCTCACGCCGTGTCCTTCGCGATGTCCTTCGCCGTGTTCTGTGCCATGTTCTGCGCCATATCCTTGCGCGCAACGGGCGGGAAGCGACCATAAAAGCTCTCGCCCCTTTTTGCCATATCGAGCAAGAGTTTGCACGGCTTGAAGCGGTCGCCGTAGCGCTTGGCGAAGCCGGCGCAGAGCGTGACAAATGCCTTCGTACCCATGCCATCAATGTAGGAGATGGTGCCGCCGGTGAAGGGCGCAAAGCCGAAGCCGAGAATTGAGCCGACGTCGGCCTCGCGTACGTCGGTGACCACACCCTCCTCGACGCAACGGGCCGATTCGAGCGCCTGCATGGCGAGGAGCCGCTGCTTGAGTTCCGCGACGTCGAGCCAGTCCGGATCGACTTTGCTCGGTTGCAGATCGGCAAGGCCGCCCCAGAGCCGTTTCGGCCCGCCCTGCGGATAGTCGTAAAAGCCCTTGCCGTTCTTGCGGCCGAGGCGTCCGCGCTTCTCGACCATCTCTTGCAGCAGCGCCTTCTGCCGGGCATCGACCATTTCGGGACCGAGATCGGCTTCGGTCGCGCTCAGAATTTTCCAGATCAGATCGACGGCGACTTCGTCACTGAGCGCAAGCGGGCCGACCGGCATACCGGCCATGCGGCCGACGTTCTCGACCATTGCCGCCGGCACGCCTTCGCTCAGCATCAGATGACCTTCGCGCAGATAGGTGCCGACCACGCGCGACGTATAGAAGCCGCGTGAGTCGTTGACCACGATCGGCGTCTTGCGGATGGCGCGCACGTAATCGAGCGCGCCGGCGAGCGCGGCGTCGCCGGTGTCCTTGCCGACGATGATCTCGACCAGGCTCATGCGCTCGACCGGCGAAAAGAAATGGACGCCGATGAAGCGCGCGCGATCCTTGAACGCCGCCGCCAGCGAACTGATCGGCAGCGTCGAGGTGTTGGTGCCGAAGATCGTCTCCTGCCCGATCACATTCTGCGCCCGGCCGATGACTTCTTCCTTGATCTTGCGATCCTCGAACACGGCTTCGATCAACAGGTCGCAATCTTTGAGCGCTACATAATCGGCCGTGGGCTCGATCCGCGCGAGCAGCGCGTCACGGTCGGCGGCGCTGGTGCGGCCGCGCGCGACCTGATCGTCCATCAGCTTCTGCGAGTGCTGCTTGCCTCTCTCGGCTGTTTCCGGATCGCGATCGACGAGCACCACGTCGAGGCCGGCAAGCGCGCTCACATAGGCGATCCCGGCCCCCATGAAGCCGGCGCCGAGCACGCCTATTTTCTTGAAGCTTTTGCGCGGCACCGCCGGCGGCCGGCGGGCGCCTTTGTTAATTTCCTGCAGCGAGACGAACAGCGAGCGGATCATCGCCGCCGCTTCCGGCGAACGCAGAATCTTCGCGAAATAGCGCGACTCGACGCGCAACGCCTGATCCATCGGAAGCTGCAGGCCCTCGTAGACCACCTGCATGATCGCGCGTGCCGCCGGATAATTGTCGTAGGTTTCGCGCCGATAGAGCGCGTTCGCCGGCGTAAAGATCATCATGCCGGCTTTCGAATGAACCGCTCCACCCGGCAGCCTGAAACCCTCGACGTCCCATGGCGCTTTCGCAGTACCGCCCGCCACGATCCAGTTTCTCGCCGCCGTGACGATGTCGCTGGCGGGCATCACTGCATCGACGAGCTTCATCTCCTTGGCGCGCTCGACGCCGATCTGCTCGCCTTTGAGCAAAAATTGCAGTGCATCGCCCGGCTGCAACATGCGTGCGATGCGCTGCG
>DATJTL010000222.1:0-2848 GCA_035503415.1 Xanthobacteraceae bacterium | reverse complement strand
GCCCGTCTCTTAGCCACGTCCCAGGAAGTGCGCTGGAGCTGAGCGGTGGCGTTAGTTCGCTGCCGCAAGTGCCGTGGCGGGACGCCGATAGGCGAGCGCGCTGCGCTTCAGCGCGAGCCGCACCCGATGGTGCGGAGGTTGACTACGCGCCTGTCGGCGTTCCGCTTCCTTTCTTTCTTTTGTTGTTTTGTCATTGCGAGCGTAAGCGAAGCAATCCAGTACAGAGATAAAGACTGGGTTGCTTCGTCGCTCCAGCTCCTCGCAATGACGCGCGAAGTCTTGTGCCGTTTGCAAAACTCGGACGCGCGAAAACCGCGCCGCGAGAACGATATCGTTTACGCGTCACTGATGGTCCGCTAGGCTCCCGACACCAACGAGAAACGACATGCCCCGCTTCGCCGCCAATCTCGGTTATCTGTTCACCGAACGCCCGCTGATCGAGCGCTTTGCCGCCGCGGCCGCCGTCGGCTTCAAAGCAGTCGAACTGCAATTTCCCTATGACGTGGCGCCGTCGGCGGTGAAGGCGGAGCTCAAGCGGCATGGTCTGACGCAGCTCGGCATCAACACGCCGTTGACCCCGGAATTCGGGCTTGCCGCGCTGCCCGGCCGCGAACGGGAATGGGGCGAGGCCTTCCGGCAGGCGCTGGATTACGTCGTCGCGATCAGCGGCAGTGCGATCCATTGCATGGCCGGCGTGGTGCCGGTGCATCAGCGGCCGGCGGCGGACACGACGTTTCTGAAAAATCTCGAGCGCGCCGCCGCGGCAGCGGCCGAACACAACATCACGCTCTTGATCGAACCGCTCAATCCGCGCGACCGGGCGGGCTATTTCTTGAGCCACCTCGAGCACGCCGCGGAGATCGTGAAAAAAGTAGGCAGCCCGAATCTGCGCATCCAGTTTGATTTTTATCACGTGCAGATCGTCGGCGGTGATCTCATCCACCGCCTGGAACAGCATTTCCCGCTTGTCGGCCACGTGCAGGTCGCCGCCGTGCCCTCGCGCCGCGAGCCGGATGAGGGCGAAGTCAACTATCCGGCGATCTTCGACGTGCTAGACCGGCTCGGCTATGCCGGCTGGATCGGCTGCGAATACCGCCCGCGCACGCGCACGGAGGACGGATTAGGCTGGGCGCGGCCTTATGGTGTGGTGCCAAACGTGTAGGGTGGGCATCGCGTCGGACTGCGCGTCCGCGTCGGCAAAATCGTGGACGCGCGATGCCCTCGCGGTTACGACGGAGCGGACGATTTTACCCACCCTACAATATTGCGAGAGGGGAGGAAGCGCATGCGTCTTGAAAACAAAACCGCGCTCATCACCGGCGCCGGTTCGGGCATCGGCAAGGCGATCGCCGAGACTTACGCGCGCGAAGGCGCCCACGTCGCGCTCGCCGACATCGATTTCGAGGCGGCGAAGAAAGCGGCGCGCGCCATCGGCAACAGCGCCGTCGCCATGCGTTGCGACGTGACGCAGAAATCGAATTTCACGGCGGCGGTCGAGGACACGCTGTCGGCGTTCGGCCGCCTCGACATTCTGGTCAACAATGCCGGCACGACTCACGTCAACAAGCCGATGCTGGAGATTTCCGAAGTCGAGTACGACCGCATCTTCGCGGTCAACGTCAAAGGCGTCTTTCTGGGCTGTCAGGCGGTGGTGCCGGTATTCCGCAAGCAAGGCGGCGGCGTCATAATCAATATCGGCTCGACGGCGGGCTTGCGGCCGCGGCCCGGCCTGTCGGCCTATAACGCGACCAAGGGCGCGGTTCATACGCTGACCAAGTCGCTTGCGGTGGAGTTGGGGCAGGACCGCATCCGCGTCTGCGCCATCGCGCCGGTGGCCACCGACACACCGCTGTTGCCGAATTTTCTCGGGCCGGCGCCCGGCATGCGCGAAAAGTTCATCGCGACTGTCCCGCTCGGCCGGCTGGCAGAGGCAGCCGACATCGCCAACGCGGCGCTCTTCCTCGCCTCGGCCGACGCGGAGTTCATGACCGGCAACGTCGTCGAGGTCGACGGCGGCCGCTGCGTGTGACGTTTTTGCCACAATTTGTCCCGCCGACGCAGTTACCAAAACGCACGCGCCGCAATTTCAATACTTTCTGCGGCCCCATTCATTGGTGTATCGTTCGTTTAGGGAAAGGGACGGTATGTGGGGCAGAAAGCGTAAATCGGACGCGCAGGCCGAGGGTGCTGCGCTCACTCCGCTGCAGGAAGCGGTGCATCAGGCGCGCGTCGAGGCGGCCGAGCGCACCAGCGTCGTTGTCGACCTGCGCGATGCCGAGTGGGCGCGACTCGAACTGCTCGACGAGGCGCTCGATCCGCTATTCGCCGAGATTCCGCCCGACGTCGACTTGTTCGATCGCGGTGTCACGCGCGGGGAGACGCCGCGGTTATGGATCGACGCCGTGGCCCATGTCGCGATGGGGCGCGACAAGCGGGTCTATCGCTTTCTGCACGATACCCGCGTCGGCCGTCACGTGCTCGCCGAATCCCATGAGATCCCCGAGATCGTGAAATCGGTCACCACCTATGTGGCTCGCCGCATCGTCGAGCGGCAACGTGCGCTCGACGAGGATCCGCAATTCATTCAGCGCGTGGCGCAAAGCGCAGCCGAGCGCGAACGCCGCCGCCGGCGCTGGCGCGCAGTTGGCGCCTTCGTGTTCGGTTTCCTGCTCGGCCTCCTCGGCCTCGTCGTCGCCGCCGTGCTGCTGGCCACGCATTATCATTAGAGCGTCGGCGCATCCGGGACATGCGCGAGAGAATTGCGCTAGAGAATCAACTGCTCGACCTCGCGAATCGCGCCGTCGGCGGCGCGCTGCCTGGCACTCATCTCGCAGCGCCACGCCGAGCC
>DATJTL010000221.1:0-2758 GCA_035503415.1 Xanthobacteraceae bacterium | reverse complement strand
TCACCGGCGCCGGCATTTATTCGTGGCTGATGACGACGAGCGGCATTCCGCAGCAGATGATCGGCAGCGTCGGTGCGCTCCACCTGCCGGGCTGGGAAACGCTGCTGTTCGTCAACATCGGCCTGCTGGTGGCCGGCAGCTTTCTGGAGCCGCCGGCGGCGATCCTGATTCTGACGCCGCTTCTGCTCCCGGTGGTCGAGGCTGCCGGCGTCAATGCGATCCACTTCGGCATCATCATGGCGGTCAATCTGAGCATCGGCCTCTACATGCCGCCGTTCGGGCTTAACCTGTTTGCCGCCAAGGCGATCTTCAACGTCTCGATGGGTACGATCTATCGCGGTGTGTTGCCATTCGTGGCAATCAATTTCGTCGCGCTTTTGATCATCACCTACGTGCCGGCGATTTCGATGGTGCTGCTCGGAACCGGGCGATAATTTTTCGACTATTATAAAATCTCGACCGTCAGCGGCTTGAGGCGGAAATTGTTGCAGGCGTTGAACACCATCGGGCAGTTCGAAATGGCGACGATTTGCGGCATCAGCGCACGCATGACCATGTAGTCGCCCGGCTTGCCTTTCGGCGCGCGTATCTCCCACACGCCGTTGGCGTCGTAGGCCACGGTCATGAACACGTTGAAACAGGCGTCGACGTTGAAATTCCAGCGGTCGAGGCCGTAGCCGCGGATCGCGGCTTCAAGGTTGCTCTGGCAGCTCGGCGCGCCTTTGCCAACGTCGCCGTAACGCGTGACGTTGAGATGTTCGCTGCAATAGCCGCCGCCGCAATAATTCTCGGCCGTGAGATCCTCCTCGATCTGCCACATCGCGCGGGTGCAATTGCTGTAAAGCACGTGCGGCGCGGTGAGCTTCCAGCACAGATTGACGGCGCGGCTTGAAAGCATCGACAAGAGTTCGCGCGTGTCCTCGCGATTGAACGAGATCAGGTCGGCGACCTGCTCGCCCTCGGGCTGCGTCAGCTTGAGCTTCTGCCCAGCCTCGATCTCGAAACTCAGCCCCTTCGCCGGCGGCAACGTGACCGGCTTACCTGGAGAAAGCTCGACGCTCGCGCGGCTCATGATCGAAAGTCCCTCCCTATCGGCATCTGCACACCAGCAGCCCGATTGCGAAGCCTACCAAGGACAAACGCCGTGGCAAGCAGGTCTTCGGCCCCGGCAGCCCCCGGAAGAGCGGCCGGTTGTGCAAATGGGATCGGTCATTATTGGGTGTTGGACTCGTGAACGCGGGGCGGACAGCCGACTCGCGACGACGCGTGAACCTTTCTCCGAGAGTGCCGACCAACAAGTATCGCCACTCTAGCTCGGAGACACGCCATGTCTGGTAAGACCATCATGTCTGGTAAAACCATCATCACGCTCGCGGCCGCAGCTACGGTTGCGGTTGCCAGTCTCGCATCAAGCTCCTCGACCTACGCCAGGTCATTCGGCGGCGGGATTGCTCGCGGCAACACCGGCAGCCATGTCGGCGGAGCCAAAATCGTCCGCACGACGGGCAGCACACTCAACCCCGGCAAGCCCGGCCGGACCGGCATACTGTGCGCTCTTGGGAAGCCCTGCCCGCCTCATCACCCCGGTCCGCCGATCTGGGTATGGCATCACCACCACGATCATCACTGGGTGTTCCGCGGCGGCCGCTGGATCATCGACGATGTTGCGGTCGAGAGTCCGGTCACATTGCCTGCAGCCGTCACCCCCGCTCCCTGCACTTGCCTGACCAAGACCTACACGCCGACCGGACTCGTCGTGTTTGCCGACGTCTGCACCAAGGAATCGGCGAGCGCGCCGGCCACGGACGACACCGCCGACGCCAGCCAGGCGCCGACCACCGCGGTGCCGGCGACGGCCACGCCGATCTCGCAAGTGCCGACGGCGCCGAACTACGCCGGCCGCACCTACCAGGAATATCTGGCAGCCAACCCAGAGGCGGCACAGCCGCAGGCCGCAATGCAACCGGCGCAGCCTGCACAGCCGACACCATCAAGTCCGTCACAGAACTGAACACCTGAATGAACAAACAAAGCCTCGGCGCGAACACCTAAAGGCCGCCCGCGACAAGCTCGCCGGCGGTCTTTTTCTTTCCGCCGGAACTCCCGTTACCTCTTCGCCGCTTAACTTTTCGACGGGCAGGCTTCGAAATGCACCGTGACCGGTAGCCCGATCGGGAGCGTCGGCGCTCCGGCATCAAGGGTAAGCACCACCGCCACGACGTCGCCAGCGTCCGCCTTCGCGGAGTTCGTGGTCGGGGCGGCATTGCCCATGCTGCTGCGGCTGACCTGCGGGCTGATGGTGGTGACTTGCGCCTTGATCGCCGCATTGGGCAATGCGTCGGAGGTAATCCCGGCGTGCTGTTGCATGCACACGCTTGCCAAGTTCGCCAGCGGCACCTCGGCGCGCACACGCGCACGGCCGTCGGGCACGATGTGCAGCAGCGGCTGCGGCACCGCGAGGCTCAGGAACTGCCCCTGATTGACCAGAACGTCGAGCACGACACCGTCTACCGGAGCACGGACCGAACACTGGTCGAGCCGGGCACGGCTGACATCAAGCTCGGCTGCAGCGGCATCGCGCAGCGCCTTCGCGTCGCGGACATCTTCCTCGCGCGCGCCCGCGCGCAGCAAACTCAAGCGCGCCTTCGCCTCTTCGAGCTGCGCGGCGGCTATTCTGGCGTCGCGCTGGACTTCAAGAAGATGGGCGGTGGTGACGGTGACGCCCTCTTGTAATTCCCGGGCCCGTTGCAGCGCCTTC
>DATJTL010000220.1:0-16652 GCA_035503415.1 Xanthobacteraceae bacterium | reverse complement strand
CGCAATCTCGTAGCCGTTCAAGCGGGTGAAATAGGCGACGTCGAAGGGATGGTCGTCGGGCAGGCCTAGCGCACGGATCCGGTCGGCGATGCCGACCTTGCGAAACAGCTCCATCGTGCGGGCATTGTGGATGTTACCTTTGGGATGCCAGCGCGTTTCCGCCTCGGTGTTGAACACCGTCGAGCGGACGCCGTACATGTCAAGATGAAGCGCAAGCGCCAGCCCGATCGGGCCGCCGCCGACAATAGCAACGGACTGCCCGGACATTCAGCGATGCAGAGCGTAGTTTAAGCCAGCGCCGGCTCACGCTTCGGCGCCGTCGCGGGCGCCGGATCCTTCAAATTCAGGATCCGCCGGGCATTGTCGTAGAACAGCTTCTGCTTGTCGGCGGCCGAAAGTGGGATCTGGTCGATCAGCTTGAGGCACGGCGCCGGGTCCCAGCACGGATAATCGGTGCCGTACATGACGTGATCGATGCCGTAATAGTCGATCGCGAACTGGATACCGGCTGCGTGCGGAGACACCGTGTCGGTGTACATGCGCCTCATATAGTCGGTCACCGGCCGCGGCAGCTTGGCCGCACCGGAATTCTTGTCCATGCGGCCGGCCTGGTAGGGCAGCGAGCCGCCGGTGTGCGACATCACGATCTTCAATTTCGGATGCCGCTCCATCATGCCAGAGAGAATGAGCCGCATGGCGGCAACGCTCACCTCGATGACGCGGCCGAGGCTCAGATGCAGCGCGCCGTCATAGCCGTCGAGCATGTCCTGGAAGATCACGTCGGTCGGATGCAGGAACAGCGGCAGCCCGAGCTTCTCGCAATGAGCGAAGAACGGCTCGAGCCGTTCGGAATCGATGCGCGCGTCCTCGCCGACGCTGCCGGGAAGATTGACGCCCATCAGCCCGAGACGGTTGACCGCATCGTCGACCACTTCGATCGCGGTGCGCGTGTCCTGCAGCGGCACCGCGGCGCTTGCCCACACCCGGCCGGGATATTTCTTGACGACCCCAGCCATCTCCTCGTTCCACATCAGCGCGTAGTCGCGCCCCTCCGACAGCGGCAGGTCAGAGAAGAACACCGAGAACGGTCCGATCGAGCAGACCACGTCGATATCGTGGCCCATGCTCGCCATGTATTCGAACGACTTGTCGAGATCGAACCACTCGGCCCAGGAATTGAGATGGCAGCCGCTGCCTTGCCGGCGGAAGTAGCTGTAGCCACCCTTGTTGTTGACCTGCGCCTTGGGAAAATCCGTCCGCTTGCACAGCCGCTCGAAAAACGACCGAGGCCACCAGTGAAAATGCGAGTCGATGATGCGCACGAATTCCTCCTGCCGGACACGCCGGACGAGCCGAGCGGCTTGCGAGTCAATGATTTTAGTCAGCGGCCCGTTGCCGGTCAACGCGAGCAGCCACGCCCGTTCGCGGGGTGCTTCTAGGCTCGCGCCATATAGCGCCGGTTGAACGACCAAAGCCCCAGTGCAAAGACGAGCATCAGCAGGCCGCCTATAATGAAGGATGTCGGCTGTGGCCCAAGCCAATCGAACCACTGCGTGTAGAAATGGATAGCGCCAAAAACGGCGGCGACGTTGACGACCCAGCGCCGGTTGGCAAGCGTGCCCCAGATGCCGATGCCAAGGAGTGCGATGGCCCAAGCCGCCGCAAACTCCACAGGCGAGATGATCTGCGGACCGGTATTGGAAGCGGTCAGGATGCCCGGGTCGTTGTGCAAGATTGAGCGGGCCAGGCGCAGATTGTCGCCCCAGAGCGAGCCGATCCAGAAGCCGAAATTGACCATGAACACCGATGTGCGCGCCGCGATCAGCGCCACGCGCTCATACTCCGCTGTGAGCTTTTTGGAGACGATATAGGCCGCGAGCGCGAGCAGGCTGAACAGCACGATCGTCACTGCCGGCTCGTAAATGGCGAGCTCATAGGTCGCGTGCCAGTAGCCGGTGCGTGCGCCGAGACAGGCGCCAAGCGCAAGCACCGCGGCGGCCATGAGCAAGCCGGAGCGCGCCACGATTGCCGCCGCCGCAAGCGCCGCCGTGACGATCAGGAGCGCAGTGAGCGATCCTTGGCCAAGCGCCAGCACGCCGCCGCAAAACATCAGCGCACCGACAACCAGACAGATCTGCGCGAGCAGGCTCCAGCTATCGTTGCGGCCGAGCGTGAAGGCAAGGCCGATTGCAAACACCCCAAGCCCGACCGCGATTGCGGTCGCCGGCGTCGGCAGCAGAGCCACGGCGCCGGCGCTGACGGCGACGACTCCGAAGCCGACAAGGATATTGATGGCGAGCGAGCCGGTGTCACGCGCGGCGAGCGAACGCAGGCGCTCCGCCTCCTCGCCGGTGAGCCTTCCTTGTTCGACGAGCGCGGTAAGGTCGAGTGTAATTTTCATGATCGCCCCAATTCCCAAAACATCAAATTTGGACCGAGCCACGCCAAATTGGCAGTTCGGTCGGCAAAGCGGCATGAACTCGCCGCGCCGTCCCGGATGCGATCCGAGCGCGGAAATCAGGTGAGTTGTTTCTAGCACAGGATTGGTTCACCATCCCCTAACCCCTATCATTCGTACAACTATAATGGGCGCAGGGAGGCTTCATGAACGGCACCAACGCCGACCGTTATCGCATTGCCGCGCGGATCGAACGGCTGCCGTTGTCGCGCTGGCACAACAAGCTCCGGCTCATCGTTGGTACCGCAAACTTCTCGGACGCTTTCGACGCGCTCACCGTCGCCTATGTGCTGCCGGCGCTCATACCGATGTGGCAGCTGCACCCCTCCGACATCGGTCTCCTCATCTCCATCGGTTATGCCGGCCAGGTGATCGGCGGAATGGTCTCCGGCTGGTTGGCCGAGAGATACGGCCGCGTCCCGCTCATGGTCGCCAACATCGTGCTGTTTTCGCTGATGAGCTTTTGCTGCATCTTCGCCAACAGCTACGCGACTTTGCTGACCTTGCGTTTTCTGCAAGGGATCGGGCTCGGTGGCGAGGTGCCGATCGCCAACACCTATATCAGCGAATTCGCCAAATCGACGAAGCGCGGCCACTTCGTTCTCATTCAGCAGCTCATGTTCCCGATCGGGCTCACCACGGTGGCGCTGGTCGGGACTTTCGTGGTGCCGGTCCTGGGCTGGCAATGGATGTTTTTCTTCGGCGCGCTTCCGGTCTTGTTGGTCTTGCCGATGATCCGCGTGCTGCCGGAATCACCGCGCTGGCTCGCGAGCCGCGGCCGCGCCGAAGATGCCGACCGCGTGCTTACGCGCATCGAGGCGCTGGTCTCGCGCCAGGGCGCGGTGGAATTGCCGCCGATCCCGACCGATGTGGCGCCGGTGCTGCCGTCGGCCCCGCGCTTTCGTTATCTGTTCCACGGCATTTATCTCAAGCGCACGCTGTCGCTATGGGTGCTGTGGTTCTGCGCCTATCTCCTCACCTACTCGATCACCGGCTGGCTGCCGAGCATCATGCGCACGGTGTATCATCTGCCGGTTGCACAATCGAACCTATACGGCTTCATCGTCAACGTCGTCGGACTGCTGGTGCTGCTGTTTGCCGCCTTCTCGATCGACAGGATCGGGCGCAAACGCGCCTTCAGCATCGGCTTCCTGCTCGCCGCCGTGCCGCTCTTGATCGCCGCGTTCACCTCCGGCCTCGGCGCAATCCCACTGGTGATCATGGCGACGCTCGCCTTTGCGTTCATGAGCATGATCCCGGGCGCGCTCGGTATGTATACGGCCGAGAACTATCCCAACCATCTACGCGCCATCGGCAGCGGCGCCGCGAGCATTTCGCAACGGCTGTCGTCGGTGGCCGGTCCGTATCTGGTCGGCGTCATCCTGCCGGACCATGGCGTAGGGGCCGTATTCGGCATGTTCGCCGCCTTCGCGGTGATCGGTGGGCTCACTTGTGCGCTGTTTTCGGAAGAGACCGCCGGCAAGACGTTGGAAGAGCTTTCGCCGGCTGGGCCCGCCGGCGGGAGCCATTGACACACGCGGGCGGGCCGCCGCGAGTCGATCGACTATCCAGGGAGATGACGTGAACAAGCTTATCATCGCTGTCTTAGTAATATTCATGTCCACCGTGGGCATCGCATGCGCGCAGGCAAACTATCCGGCGCGACCGATCACTATGGTGGTGCCCTTTCCGCCGGGCGGAGTAACCGACTCGCTGGCGCGGCTTCTTGCCGAGCACATGCGGACGCGGCTCGGCCAATCGGTAGTGATCGAGAACGTGGGCGGGGCCGGCGGCAGCGTCGGAACCGGCCGCGTGGCGCGCGCCGCACCGGATGGCTACACCATCTTGCTCGGCAATTCCGAAACGCACGTGCTGATTCCGGTCGTGCAGAACATCGATTACGACGTGGTGAAGGACTTCGCGCCGGTCGTGCTGCTGCCGGCCTATCCGTTCCTTCTCGTCAGCAATAACGCGGTGCCGGCGAAGAACCTGAAGGAACTCATCGCCTGGATCAAACAAAACCCGACCAAAGTCACGCAGGGGACGGTCGGCATCGGTACCGCGCAGCATCTGTGCGGCCTGGCGCTGCAAAAGGCGCTCGGCGTCACTTGGCAGCTCGTGCCTTATCGCGGTGGCGCGCCGGCGATGCAGGATCTGCTGTCGGGCCAGATCAACTTCTCATGCACGGCCTCGGGCAGCTTTCTGCCGCTGGTGCGCGCGGGCCAGATCAGGGCCTACGCCATAACCACCAAAAAGCGCGCGCTCTCGGCGCCCGACATACCGACCGTCGACGAAGCCGGATTGCCTGGACTCTATTTCTCGGTCTGGAACGGCATTTGGGCCCCCGCCGGCACCCCGCAAGCGGCGATCGACAAGCTCAACAAGGCGGCTGTAGCGGCGATGAACGATCCGGACGTGCGCCAGCGCGTCACTGACCTCGCGCTCGAAATGCCGCCTGCTGATCGGCTTACGCCGCAGGCGCTCGGCGCGCTGCAGAAGGCCGAGATCGAAAAATGGTGGCCGATCATGAAGGCCGCCGGCATCAAGGCGCGATAGCCAACCACCGCGGCGCGACGTCCCGAACGACGCCGAGACGAAGCTTGTTTCACCATCCCGCGTAACCCCCCGGAGAGAGTTAATGATCATCGACTTCCACACTCACGTGCAAACCCCCGAGCAGTTGGCCGCCCCCTTCTGGCAAGGCCGATGCCCGATGACGATCGAGAATGTGCTCGAAGCGCAAAAGGAAGCGGGCGTCGATGCCACGCTGGTGAGCCAGCCGATCCACGAGCTGCGCGGCATGGACCGCGACCAGCAGCTCAATACGGTCAAGATGGTGAACCGTTACATCGCTTCGCTGCAGGATAAGTATCCGACCATCTACGGCATCGCCACGACGGTGCCGCATGGCGGCGACGCATTTCTGCGCGAATGGGAGCGCGCCGTGAGACAGGACGGGCTCAGGGGCGCGTGGATCCTGTCCAGCTTGCCGGGCCATTACCCCGACGACGACGAGTGTTTGCCGTTTTTCAAGCTAGCTACCGAACTCGACGTTCCGGTCGTGATCCATCCGCCGTCGATCGGCTTCGGCGAGGAAAGGATGAAGGACTATCGCCTCGCTTCCAGCGTCGGCCGACCGATGGACAACGCGCTTGCTATCGCGCGGCTCATCGTGCGCGGCATTTTCGAGAAATTCCCCACGCTCAAGCTCGTCGGCACCCATTTGGGCGGCGGCATCTGCGAGATGATCGGGCGCATGGACTATGCCTATAACCTGCAGGACGAGGCCTTTTTCCTCGGCTCCTACGAGCCGATGCTGATCAAGCATCCGCCCAGTCATTACCTTAAAATGATGTATCTGGAATCGACCTGCTATCACCCGCCGGCGGCGCGCTGCGCCTTCGAAACCGTCGGCGCCGATCATTTCATTTTCGGCACCGACGCGCCGCCGCTCAAAGTGCTCAAGAAGCAGGGGGTCGAAGTGATCGAGAAGATCGGGCTTTCGCCCGTCGACGAGGCCAAGGTCTATTCCGGCAACGCCAAGCGGCTCTTAAAGATCTAAGTACCTCGCGTTCTACACTGATTAGAACGCGATCCGAGGGAGACGGTTGCGTTAAGAAGTGCGGGTTGGTCTGCCGCATGGCGCGGGGCGTCTATTTCTGCGATGATCGGCGCATAACCGGTCCGCAGAGCATAAGGACCCTTTAAAGAACTCTTGGAGGAAACGATGACCCGAATGTCCCGCAGAAGCTTGGTGGCCGGCCTGACCTGGGGCGCGACGCTGCCGCTTACCGCGAGGCTTTCGCGCGTGCACGCCGCCGAAAAACTCCGCGTGGCCAAGGTGGTGCCATTCGCCTGGTCGTTCACACCGCTCGATATCGGCATGCAAGAAGGCATCTTCGCCAAGAACGGCCTCGACATCGAGGCATCGGCCTCGTCCGGCGACGCCAAGCTGCAGCAGCTTCTGGTTTCCGGCAGCGTCGATATCGGTATCGGCTCGGGGCCCGGCATGGCGTTCGCCGCCAAGGGGGCGCCGGTCAAAGCGGTTGCCGAAATGTATGGGGCGCCGCGCAACATGGCGGTGATGGTCGGCTACGATTCGTCGATCAAGACCGTCGCCGACCTCAAGGGCAAAAAGCTCGGCTGCACCACAGTCGGCTCCCTCACCGCCTGGATTGGCCAGCGCATCAATGAGAAGGAAGGTTGGGACGGCAACGGCATCATTGTGGTGCCGATCGGCGGCATGCCGCCGGCGCGCGCGGCGATCAAGACCCATCAGATCGACGGCTATATCGGTGCGCTCGAAACTGGCTACATGCTGGAAGAAGCAAAGGAATGGCGCGTCATCACTGCGGCAACACCATTCGTCGATCATTTCATCACGCACGTGCTGTTCGCACGCGATGAAGTTATCCAGAAGCAGCCGGATACAGTGCGCGCCTTCCTGCAAGGTTGGTTCGAGACCATCGCCTACATGAAGACCCACAAAGAACAATCGGTGGCAATATCCGCCAAGGTCATCAACGTCAGTCCGGCGGTCGCCGCCCGCGCCTACGACGAACAGATCGGCGGCTTCTCGACCGACGGCACCTTCGACCCCGCCGCGGTGGCGACGCTGAAGAAGTCTTTCATCGACATGGGCCTGCTTACCCAAGTGCCCGCCGACGACGTTCTGTTCACGACGCAGTTCGTGCCGGTGAAGGTCGGCGCGTGATGCACATACCGATCAATTGCATGGGAGGGACATAGCACCAAAGCAATGTGACACCCTCGCCCGCGACGCGGGGACAAGGAGGGTGCACGGGGAGGAGAGCAGAACATGTGCAATCTCAAACCTTGGGAGAAAGTCCACAGACTATCGGCGCTCTTAATATTGTGCACTCTGTTCCTGCCGCTTGCGGCCAAAGCCGCCAAGCCGCTCAAGGTCGGCATGTCAATGGCCTTGACAGGCGGCGTGGCACCGATCGGCAAGCAAGCGCTGGCCGCCCCGCAGATCTGGCGCGACGACGTCAATGCCAAAGGCGGTCTGCTTGGGCGGCCAATAGAGCTCGTCTATTACGATGACCAGAGCAATCCCGCGAACGTGCCCGGTCTCTACACCAAGTTGATCGACGTCGATAAGGTCGACCTGCTGATCGGACCTTACGCAACCAACATGGTAGCACCGGCCATTCCGGTGTTGATGCAGTACAAAAAGACGACGATCGGCATCCTCGCCAATGCCGCCAACAGCAAGTTCCACTACAATCAGTACTTCTCGATGTTGCCGACCGGCCCTGAACCGCAAAAATCGTTCGCCTATGGCTTCTTCGAACTCGCGGCGGCGGCCAAACCTCGGCCGAAGACGGTTGCGATCGTGGCCGCGGACGCCGAATTCGCACAGAACGCCGCCGACGGCGCCCGTCAGTCCATCAAGGAGATCGGCGGTTTCCAACTCATTTCCGATCAGAAATATCCGCCTTCCACGACCGACTTCGCGCCAATCATGCATGCGGTGCAGGCGCTCAATCCGGATATTATCTATGTTGCGGCGTATCCGCCGGATTCGGTAGGCATCGTACGCGCCGCGAACGAAATCGGCCTTACTCCGAAAATGTTCGGCGGCACGCTGATCGGATTGTTGGTGACGCCGATCAAGATGCAGCTCGGGCCGCTCATGAACGGCATCGTCAACAACGAAGTTTTTCTGCCCGCGCCAGCATTCACTTTTCCGGGCACGCTCGACGTGCTCGCCAGATACCGCGCTGTTGCCGAACGTGAGCACATCGACCCGATCGGGTGGGCCTTTCCTCCGCTGAGCTACGCGGCAGGACAGGTTCTCCAGGAGGCCGTCGAAGGAACCAATAGCCTGGATCAAGTCAAACTCGCCGCCTATATGCACACACACGAGTTCTCGACTGTGGTCGGTAATATCCGCTTCGGCGAGGACGGCGAATGGACAAAATCGCGCGTGGTCTTCACCCAGTTCCAGCACGTCGCAGGTCATTCGCTGGACGAGTTCAAGGACACGACGCATGAGGTCGTGGTATGGCCCGAGGAATACAAGTCGGGCAGCATGATCTATCCTTATGCGGACGCAAAGAAACCTTGAAATATCCGGCGCCCTTTTTTGGCGCGGCAGAGTCTTGAGCGAAGACGGTATTGTTGCGCTGGCTGAGCTCGCGATTCCGGGGGCTCTTGCCAGTGGGATCGAAGGACTGCGCTGGTGCGCCGAAATCACCAACAAGGGTTGATGGCATGAGCCAAAACTGGGACAGCCGGCGGATCGCCCACACCGTGCTGATCGTGGCGGTAGTGCTGCTCAGCGTGTGGATGCTGTGGCGTTTCCTGCCGGCCTTGGCCTGGGCCTGTGTGCTTGCCATCGCAACTTGGCCGCTGCGCCAGGCGCTCGCCAACCGCGGACTGAGCAACACCGCACTTGCGGGCGTACTCACCCTCGTCCTCGCGTTCCTCCTGGTGCTGCCGCTGATCGGTCTTGGCTTCCAGGCGGCGCACGAAAGCGGCGCAATCATGCAATGGCTCGCCGACGTCCGGCAGAACGGGCTGGGCACGCCGCAATGGCTGTCACGTCTGCCTCTCGTCGGCAGCAGCGTCGCCGCCTGGTGGCAGGCCAACTTGGCCGAGCCCGGCGCCGCGCACGCGCTATTCGGCCGCGCCGAATCCAGCGGTGTGGTTTCGGTGACGCGCTCGCTGGGCGTACAGGTGGCCAACCGCCTGACCATCCTTGTGTTCACCCTGCTGACGCTGTTCTTCCTTTACCGTGACGGCCCAAGCGTGATGAAAGAAGCGCAGGCAATCGCCGACCGGCTGTTTGGTCCGCCCGGGGCGCGGCTCGGTAAGAATGCCATCACGGCGGTGCGCGGCACTGTGAACGGTCTGGTTCTGGTCGGTTTGGCCGAGGGCGTGCTGCTTGGCATCGCCTACCTGGCTGCCGGCCTCACCCATGCGGCGCTGTTCGGTCTGTTGACAGCCATTCTGGCGACGGTGCCCTTCGGCGCGCCGATAGTGTTCATCGCCTGCGCGCTCTATCTGCTCGCCCAGGCACAAACGACGGCCGCGATCGCGCTTCTTGTCTTCGGCGTGCTGGTGACGTTCGTCGCCGATCACTTCGTGCGGCCGCTCCTGATTGGCAACTCGACGCGGCTGCCCTTTCTGTGGGTGCTTCTCGGCATTTTCGCGGGGCTCGAGACGTTCGGCCTGGTCGGCCTGTTTCTCGGGCCCGCCGTCATTTCTATCCTGATCGCGATTTGGCGCGAGGGGGCGGAATAAGCTCGAGAGCTATCTCCTCTGCGGCGCATTAAGTCTGACAAATTAATCGGCCGCGCCCCAGCGCCTGAGCGGCTTCCTCAGCCGAGCCGCGCATGGCTTATTCACCGGCATGTTGTGGATAGTGGGTACTACCTTACCTTGCACACACGACCGTAAGCCCAAATCACACTTTATGGCTGTACCGTTTCGGCACGGAATCGTCGGGGGGCGTCATCCGTGCGCGCACACGCTAAATTTGCGGCGTTTTTGTTGATGCCGATGATTTGCGCCGCTCTTTTGGGCTGCGCCATCGTCGATCAGTATTCGGGCCGCGCCATCGTCTACAATTTGGAGGCCGAGCAGGCGCAGGATCAGGCGCTATTGCTCAACATCGTTCGCGCGTATCTGCAGCGGCCGATGCAGTTTACCACCGTATCAACGATCACCGGGGTAGCCAGCGCCTCCGGAGGCGCGCAATATTCCCTGCCTACGAACGTTCCGTTTCGGCCGCCGACGCAAGGCGCGACCGGCATTGCCGCCATCCCGCCGCTCCCAACCTGGCTTTTCAGCGGTTCTATGAGCGGGGGCCCGGCATTCACCGTTCCTGTTCTGGATACGCAGGAATTTTATCAAGGAATCTTGAAAGCAATCCCGGGGCAGCTCTGGGATTTGTACATCCAGGCCAATTACCCTCCCGACCTGCTATTCAATCTGTTTGTCGAGAAGGTCGTTATGCAACGGACTGATGGTCGCTGTCATGACAGCGACCATCTACCCCAATGCGAATTTGTATTTATCAATTCCGTGACGACCGGCGATATTCAAATCGATTTGTTTCAGGCACTCACCAATTACCTATTGGCATTGGGTCTGACAACGTCACGGCCAACACCTGAAACAGTTCCTGTTAACGCGCCCAACACGGAAAACGTCAACGTCAGATATGTTGGCGCCTTAGGTAGCGATAAAACCACCACCCGAGTCCTCGCTCCACCCGGCGGATCAACGGCGGCGGACTCTTCTCCAGGGCAGTATAAAGTGTGTTTCGCACCGCAGGACGAAAAGTTAAGTGGGTGCATTGGCTCGAGCTCACTTTGCGATGCGAAGCCGCCCTCATCGCCCGGTACGACGAAAAAGCCACTTTTATTGCGCGACGCCACGAAAAGGCGACCTCCACCGCCTCGAATGTGCGGAAATCTGATCGCGCAAGAGCCAGCGGGTGAGAGCCCCAGACCTGCTTTGGAAACGGGAGAGATTCGAGGATCTGGATCGGCAAGCGTAAATGTCTTCGCCTCTGAAGCATTTATTCAACAGCTGCTCACGATTGCGGGAGACGACAAGTGTCCGAATGCGGAGCACCAATTGGACGCGTGTCTGAATGTTAAGCGTCAATTGGAGATCTTCTTCTTCCGAAATCCCGAGCGGCGCCGGGACTCAGTCGCCCTCAAAATCACCATCTCCATGAGACATACTGAAGGTATGATATACTACGTAGGGAGTTTAGTGCGGCGTTCTCTTGGCCATGTCCCCGGATGGGATCAACGCGACATACTTGTACGCTTAGATGATCCTTACCGAACCCACACAGAGGCGCTTTGCCGGGACGACCCCTATAAGTGCGCGTATATCTTTCATGTGCGCCTGGGATCACCCGAACCGGGAGATATCATAGGGATCAATTACGAAGGCCAATCGTATTCAATACCGGGGTCGAATTCTCCAGAACCAGGACCGGACTCTCTCATCGATCTTTCGTCTCTGACTTTCGATATCTTGAAACAGCTCATCGCCCTTAACAGCTCCGCAAAATCGCTTCCGCAGTCGAGCGTTGTTACGACCGTGGGCGGACAGTAGCTGACGAGGCTATCCTCTCGGCGTTTGTCCTTATGCCTTGCAATTCGCATGCAGCCTCAGCCGCAAGCTTAGCGATCTCGCCGTCAACATGCGCAACGCCGTGCGGCGCTGCCACCGCAGACGCCGACGCAACGACCCTTGAGCCTTACCGTTCGACCAGGGTCCAGCCGCTAAAGCGGATGAACTTGACGATTTTGTTGAGATAGCCCTCGAGCGCAACCACCGCCGACATTATCCAGGGGAACGGCGACGGGCGCAGGATGTCCACGAACATGCAATAGCGCAACTGATCGGTCTGGTTGGCCGACAGGTGCAACAGCGTATCGTCGAAGATGAACAGCTTGTTTTCGCACCAATAGCTGGTCTTGTCGCCGACGACGATGAAGGCGGACTTATCCTTGATGTCGTTGATGTTGTAGAGAACCCGAAGCGTCGGCCGCAGCCAGCCGAAGTGGGGCGATGTGGTGACCTTCTTGTTGAAGACCGAAAGTCCGATGGTCTTGATGTACTTCCACGGCTCATAATAGGCGGGAACGTTCACGATCGTATCGTATGTGACGCCATACGAGCGCCAAAAGATCATCGCGCGTTTATGCTCTTTCGACCGCTCCTCGACCTGATGGACCAGATTGGCCTCGTCCGTGACCTTGATCAGGCGCCGCACCTCGTTCTGATAGTCCGGCGGCAGATCTTCCAGGCGGTAGATGCCCTTGTTGACGTAGGGCAGCGAGAACAGGTCCAGCAGAATATTGATCGGAGACAGCATCCAGACGAGGAAGCCGTTGCCGATGAAATAGCGTCGCACCGTTGACAGGCTGATGCCCTTATTGCGGCTCAGGTCGTAGACGCCACAAGCCGCGTAGAACAGCGCTATCTTGGGAAAGAAGTACGCGAACGGCGCCAGCACGCAGAGCGGAAACAAAATCCGCCGCATCGTGAACTTGGAAATTCTTTCGAGAAGCGCCTGGCCTCGCAGAGGCTCACCGACGACGGACATCACGCGTTCCCCCTGTTGCAGGCACCACGATCGCCTGCATACCCGCAAGGTGCAGTCGCGGCAACTTTATGCTGTGCGGTTCTTTCGAACGCCCCAATCCCCCGCTGGTGTCATCCTAGGCCTATCTGAACCGGCTGGAAACGCAAATCAAGCCCAATCCACAAAGCCTCCCGGAACACTCTTGGAACACCTGCTGGAACCGCCTTTTGGCGACGCCATGGCGGATATGCGGCGCCATCTGCGCTTTTTTATGCCGCCCCCCATACCTCACTGGCAGTCTCGACCACCAGCGCCAGCTTTTTGATCTCGTCGTCGGTCGTCATCGCCTGTCCGCCGATGCCGGAGGAAAATCCGCATTGCGGGGAGAGCGCGAGCTGCTCGATTGGCGCGTAGCGGCTCGCCTCTTCGATGCGGCGCTTCAGCTCGTCCTTTCCTTCCATTCTCGAACTCTTGGTGGTGACCAGCCCGAGTACGGCGATCTTTCCCTTCGGCAAAAAGCGCAGCGGCGCAAACGAGCCGGCGCGCTCGGAATCGTATTCGAGGAAGTAGCCGTCGGCGCCGATCTCGTTGAATA
The DNA here is from genome assembly GCA_035503415.1 of Xanthobacteraceae bacterium. Lineage (GTDB taxonomy): Bacteria > Pseudomonadota > Alphaproteobacteria > Rhizobiales > Xanthobacteraceae > BOG-931. The sequence goes on along the minus strand of DATJTL010000220.1, from coordinate 3,521 downwards.
GAAGCTCTGCGATCGGCTCGTAGCCACCGTCCGCAATCCACGCGCCGGCGAAGTTGCCGCGACACAGATGCATGCACACGGTCATATCCGCCGGCCGGCCGGCGATCGTGTCGTTTAAGAGCTTGGCATAGGTCTTCGGCAGCGTCGCCGGGTCCTCGCCGATATTGGCGACCTGCCGGCGCAGCTCCGGATCGCACAAATAGGCGAGATTGACCTCGTCTATCTGCAGGTACCTACAGCCCGCCCGCCCGAGATCGCGGATTTCCGCGCGATAGACGGCGGCCAGATCCTCGTAGAACGCATCCATTTGCGGATAGGCGCGCGCGTCGATCGCCTCGCGGCCGCCGCGAAAGTGCACAATCGTCGGCGACGGAATAGTGATTTTCGGCGTAATGCCGCCCGGCGCGACGGAAGCGAGGAACTTGAAATCGTCGACGAAAATCCCGTTCGGTCGCGACAGCTTGCCCACGACCTGAAGCGACGGCGGAGTATGATCGCGCGTGCCGGCGGCGGAATGAAACCGCACGGTGAGTTTTGAGGCCATCGGCATCACGTTGCCGATCTTGAGCAGGAAATCGCGCTGCCAGGAATGCCGATTGTATTCGCCGTCGGTGGCGACCTTGAGCCCGACGTCCTGCTGCAGCCGCACGACATCGCGGATCGCTTCGTGCTGGATACGCAAAAACTCAGCCGCCGCCAGCTCGCCCTTGTCGGCCGCCGCGCGCGCCGCAATCAGCGCATCGGGGCGGATCAGGCTGCCGACATGATCGGCGCGGAACGGCGGCTTGGTTCGCGGCTGCATGGCGCCCGAACGTAGAAAGCGCCCACTACGCCTGTCAATGCATGGGCGCGCCGACCAGCGTCCCGATTCTGAAGTTCGCATGATGCACTGCAATTGACACCAGAATCTCATCTGGGATGATGGCCGCGTGTCGTCTTCGCATGGACGCACCGGACGCGAGGAATGTGATGAAAAAAACTGCTGGACTTTCGGCGATGCTGTTCTGTGCGCTGCTTCTCGCCTGGGCACCCGGCGCCCGCGCCGCGGGCTACCCGGACCACCCCGTCAAGATCATCGTGCCGTTTTCAGCCGGCGGCATCACCGACGTGGTCGCACGGCTGATAGCCCAACACCTGTCGGAACGGCTCGGCCAACAATTCTACGTCGACGACATCGGCGGTGCCGGCGGCAATATCGGCATGGGCAATGCCGCACGGGCGCGCGGCGATGGCTATACCTTACTGTTTGCATCATCCAGCATCGTCGTGAATCCGAGCCTGTACAAAACCATTCCCTACGACATCGACAAGGATTTCATCCCCATCAGCAAAATTGGCGGCACGCCGAATTCGTGGCTGGTCAACAACGACTTTCCGGCCCAGACAATGCATGATCTGGTCGCGCTCTTGAAAGCCAATCCGGGCAAGTACAGCGTCGCTTCGCCGGGCAGCGGGACGACCGCATCGCTGTCGATCGAGATGCTCAAGCAGGATCTCGGCCTCGATTTCGTCGTCGTGCCGTTCGCCGGCGGCGGCCCCCTGAACGAATCCGTTCTCGCCGGCTTTACGCCGATCGGGTGCTCGGCCTACGGCAACACGGCGCCGGTGATCCTCGCGGGTAAAGTTCACACGTTGGCGGTTGCCAGCAAAACGCGGCTGCAAGCATTGCCCAATGTGCCGACCCTCGAAGAGGAAGGCATCAAGGGTGAGGAAGCCGAGACAATGGCCGGGGCTCTGGCGCCCGCTGGCACGCCGGCCCCGATCGTCGAGCTGTTGCAAAAGCAAATCGCCGAGATCGTCAGGACGCCGGAAGTGCAGCACAAGCTACTGAGCTTCGGCATTGTGCCGGATGGCGGTTCGTCCGCGGATTTTGCCGCTTACCTCAAGGCTGAGGTCGCCAAATGGAAGCGGGTGATCGAGGTCGGCAAGATCGATAAAATCTGATCCGATCCGGCACCAGTTGCACGTTCCGCCGCCGTTCCAACACCCGCCCTGTTCGTGTAAAAGGCTGGCAACAATTGCAGCGAGGTAGCCATGACCGCGAAAGCTTTGGCCCCAGCGGCCCTGGGTTATGTCGGGGTCCGCGCCAAGGATTTGAACGATTGGGCGAGCTATGGCGCAAACCTCCTTGGTTTGCAGCGCATCGACAGATCGCGCACGAGCCTCGCCTTCCGCATGGACGACCGCAAGCAGCGTATCATCGTCGATGCCGACGGCGGCGAGGGTATTTCCTTCTTCGGCTGGGAAGTCGCCGATGCGGCAGCGCTCGACGGCATGGCGGCGCACCTTGAGAGCGCCGGTATCAAGGTCGCGCGCGGCGCCCGGGCGCTCGCCGACGAGCGCCACGTACGGGATTTGATCGTGTTCGCCGACCCGCTCGGCAATCGGCTGGAGATTTTTCACGGCGCCGAGATCACGGCCGAACCGTTCAAGGCGGGCCGCTCGATCTCGGGCTTCCGCACCGGCCCGCTCGGCCTCGGCCATGTCGTCCTCAATGTCGAGAGCCGCGAGACCATCGACAAGCTCATGGCATTCTACCGCGACACGCTTGGCTTCCGCTTGACCGACTACTACGACCATCCATTCGTCGCCCGCTTTCTGCATCTCAATCCGCGCCATCACAGCCTTGCCTTCATCCAGACTGGGAAAAACGCGGTCCACCACGTCATGATGGAGTTATTTTCGTTCGATGACGTCGGCCAAGCCTACGACATCGCGCTCGGCGAAGAGGGCCGCGTCGGCGTGACGCTTGGCCGCCACACCAGCGACTACATCACCTCATTCTACAGCGTCACGCCCTCCGGCTTCATGGTGGAGTACGGCTGGGGCGCGCGCTCGATCGACGTCGACGCCTGGCAGGCCTCCGAGCGCAAGGAAGGCCCCAGCATGTGGGGCCACGACCGCGTCTGGCTGTCGAAGGAAGATAACGAAAGGGCGCGCGCGCTGCGGCTAAAGAATGCGGCGGACGGCTATCGCCGCCCGGTACAGGTGATGGAAGGCAATTATCAGGTCATGGCCGGCGTCTGCCCGTGGTGGGACGCGGTCAAGGCAAAGACGGCCGCACAAAAATGAATTCCCGCCTGCTTCGCAGGAACGGCACCATTCTGGTCGTCATGACCATTCTCGCATTGTTGGCGCTGCCCTTTTGGATGTCAAAAGTTCTTGGTTGGGTCTAGGATTGGGTCCAACACGGCAGCGGGCCGGCAATTTTTCATTTCCTTACCGCGCTGCTTTTTCTGCCGCTTCTGATCATGGCGATCGGTTGGATCGGATTTCTGATTGCGTGGTTCGTTGCCCGTCGTGCAGAGCCCACACATTCACCCCAAAATGCGGACCGCCTGGCGGAAATGAGGACGAGACTCCTTGTTTTGGCAGGCGCGGTCACGCTTACCGTCACAACTCTGGTCGAGCTGTTTTATCTCGACTGGATGGGCGGAGCGATCGGATCCTCCTTGGACCAGAGCGATTACGCCCTGTTGCACCTCTACCTGTTTATCGAGGCGCCGCAATTTTTCTTGGCG
>DATJTL010000219.1:0-8756 GCA_035503415.1 Xanthobacteraceae bacterium | reverse complement strand
TTCAGCCAGATATTTCAAGATGGCCGAGCCTTCAGTCAGGCGGAAATCGCCGTCCTCGAGCATCGGCACCATGCGGTTGGGATTGAGCGAGGCGTATGGCTCCTGATAATGGGCACCTTGGAGAATATCGACCGTCTCCTCATCGCACTTGATGCCGCTCTCGGCGATGAGCAGCCGCACTGGACGGCATGCAGTGGAAACCGGGTGCATGTAAAGCTTCATGGTCTGACCTCCCGTTTGGCTGCTGCCAGTTGTCTCCGCGCAAGCGCATGGTCTGGCAACGGGCATAATTGAAGCGCGGGATGCTCCCGCCGGCGCAGATCATTTTAGCGCAACAACGCAGAAAGAAGAACGGCCCGGTGGCCGAGGCGAGCGCTGTGTTGCTGCATTTACGCACGGCAGAAATTGGCACTTTTCGACCGATGTCCGTGTCCGCTTCCATGGCAGCTATCGGGAGCAAACCCGACATCGGGCCAGAGCGGCCAACGCGATGCGAATGACCCAGAGCGTCCAATCAGTTGACCGTTTTCCCGCGATGCACACGAGGCTATGCCGTCCCGAGAGCTGGAGCCAAAAACTCGCTCAACATCCGCCTTGCGTCCTGCATCCGCTCTCGGCGCCACTCCGGCGCCGAGAGGTCGCGGCCGAAGATCGTCGATAGTGTGTGCGCGTTCGACAAATGAAACTGCGATAGCGACACCATCAGGACATAGAGGCGCAGGCCGTCCAAACCCCGAGCCAATCGACCGGTTCTTCTGCCGCGTTCGATCAACCGCTCGATCATGGCCAAGACCGGAGATGACATTTCGGGAATACGCGACGACATCCGCATGTATTTTGCTTTGAGCAGATTCTCAGCCGACAGCAGGCGCACGAGATGCTGATTGCGCTCGAAATGTTCGGCCATGAAGTCGAACAACTGCAATAGTCCTTCTTGCGGATCGAGATGCTCAACATCGATCTGCAGCTCGCGCCTGCGCAGCGCGCCGAGTTTGTCCTCGAGCACGGCAACATAGAGCTGAGATTTGCTGCCGAAATAGTGATAGATCATGCGCGGGTTGCTGCCCGCCTTTTTCACGATGCGACTGATGCGTGCGCCGGCGAAACCATGGCTGACGAATTCCGTGGTCGCCGCGCGCAACAGCTGCTCGCGGCTTTCCGAAGGGGTGCGTCGCGCTCGCCGCGGCGACGGTGCCCGATTGCGTTCGGCTGAAGCTTCGCGATAGGTCATACTTTCCGCTGCCGCAGCGTCCGGGACACGTCGAGTTGTTGGGCGAGATCGAGCAGTGCAAGATCACAGCCGCGTGCAGCGACGAGAGAAACGCCGATCGGGCAGTCCTCGTCACCGACTGCCGGCAGGCTGACCTGCGGGGCGCCGCCATGGCCGGCGATCGAGCCAAGCGTCAGCGCCCGCCGATAGAATGCCGCGATGGTTGCAGCATCGGCATCGCGTCGCAGCGCCGGGCAGGGCGCGGTCGGGATCACCAGCGCCGTGTCCACCGGTACCAATGCGCCGAGACGCGCCGCGAAGGCGGCACGCGCGGCGCGATGACCCTCCGCCTGGTCGGCGCTGATAGTCGCCGCATCGGCGAAACGCGCTGCGATATCGGCGCCGAATTGCGGCTTGGCCCGGCCGATCCACGGACCGAGATTCTGCCAGATCTCGCGGCCTTGCAGCACGCGATAGCATTCCAGCCACGCTGCTGCGCGGCCCTCGAACAGCATCTTCTCGCCAGCGAGCGGCCAATCCGCTACGGCCTTGCGCAATCGGCGCTCGATACCCGTGTCGGCAAGAGGAAAGGCGTCGGAGACGAGCCACAACCGCGTAATCGGGGGCGTACCGCGCCGCGGCAGCAGCACCGCCCCGACTTGCGCGAGCAAAGCGGCGTCACGCGCGAACCAGGCGACCGTGTCGTAACTCGGCGCGAAGGGAATGACGCCATCGAGCGAGACCGTGCCGTGCGTCGGCCGAAATCCGCAGACGCCGACAAAGCTCGCCGGCACCCGCACCGAACCGCCGGTATCGGTGCCGAGCGCAAAATCGACCAGCCCGCCGGCAACCGCGACCGCCGAGCCGCTCGAGGAGCCGCCGGGAATACGGTCCGGACAGGCTGGATTGATCGGCATGCCGTAATGGACATTGCGGCCCTCCAGGCTGAACGCGAGCTCGTCAGTGATCGTCTTGCCGGCGAGAGTCGCCCCGGCGGCCAGCAACATCCTCACCGCCGGCGCCGAATCCGCAGCGACTGGCTGATCGCGCAGCCAGTCCGGATGACCACCGCCGGTGCGGCAGCCGGCGACGTCGATGAGGTCCTTGACCGCAAAATGCGAACCCTCGAGCGCGCCACGGCCTGTCGCGGCGCGCCAACACAGCGGGCCGGGCACGAACGCGCCCAGCTCGTCCACCGGCTCCATCCGCGGAAGCGGCTCGATCGGCGGCATCAGCGCGCCGCGGCCGCCGCCAGCGCCGCGATGATCTTTTCCGATCGCGTGACAAAACCGAAGCATTTCTTGACATTCCAGATCGTCGCCTCGGTGCAAAAATGCGGCGACGTCGTGGCGCAGCAATCCTCTATCAGGATACAGCCGTAGCCGAGGAAGTTTGCGTCCGTGAGCGAATGCAGCACGCACTGGTCGGTATTCACGCCCGCGAACAAAAGCGACTTCGTGCCGAGGTTTCGCAGAATGCTATCGAGCGGCGTGTCCCAAAAGCCGCTGATGCGATGCTTGTCGACCTTGATGTCGTGCGGCTCCTGAAGCAGTTCATCGACCACGGCTGCCGCCCAGGAATCCTTTTCCAGAACACGAGCGCCGCTTCCCGGCAGCGGATCGCCGAGGCCTATTCCCACTCCGGCCGGTTTATAGAGATGAATCTGATTCGGCGGCATATTGGCCAAGTCGGGCCGGTTGCCCCAGTTGACCCAGATGACCGGGACCGCGGCCTTGCGCAGGACCGGCAGCAGGCGCTGCAGCGGCGCAATCGGCGTCCGGTCCGGCGTATAGTCGACGCCAAGGTGATCAACCCAGCCGTTCTTGGCGCAAAAGTCGTTCTGCATGTCGATGATGACAATCGCCGTGCGGCCGAGATCGACGATTACATCTTGCGGCTCGCAGCGGATGGTCACCGGCGCCGGCGGCGGTGCCGGTGCCGCCATGTCGACCGTTTCTTTGGTCACCAACCAGCGGTACTGAGTGCCAAATCCCAAGGCTGCAGCGGGCGCAGCGCTCACCGGTTCTTTGACCACTTGCCGTTTCATCCCTGACATCGTCGCCTCGACTTTGGATTGTGAGCGTCGCCCAATCTCCGACCGTCCTGCGTCAATTTAGCAAGATCGCTGCCAAAGTCGGAAAGGCCCTGAAATTCGCAGGAAATCTACGGGATTGGCGTCGCGACCGAGGACGATCGATCGCCGAATGATCTGACTCAGTGCAGTTTTGCATAAAAAGTAAGCGTCTACTTATTTTCGAGCGTACATTCCCATGAGTTTTCCCATGGATGCCAGGCATTTGCGGCCTGGCATACTCCTTGCTCGGTTGGCGGAGTTGCCGTCCCCGGACTCTTCCAGCAAAGGATTCAAGCTATGTATTCTCGCCGTTTTGTGCTCCGAGCGGCATCGCTCGCAACCGCAGTGCCATTTTCGTCGACGCTGTCGAACTTGGCGCGGGCCGCCGCTGCACTGAACATCGGCGTTCTCATACCGGGCTCAAAATCCGATAAGGGCTGGATGGAATCCGGCTATGACGGCATGCTTGCCGCGGAAAAACAGTACGGCTCCAAGATTAAGGTCAATTATATCGAGAACGTGCAGTTCGCCGACATGCCGCAGGCGCTAGTGCAACTTGCCGGCGCAAACGTGATGGTGATAGGCGTCGGCGGTCAGACTCAGGCATCGGTTTTCAAGGTGGCGCCGCGTTTTCCGAACGTGAAGTTCGCCGTTATTGGCGGCAACGACGACCCCGCGCGGCCAAAGAACGTATCGATCTACGACGTGCGTCAGGCCGAGATCGCCTTCGTCGCCGGTGCCGCTGCGGCAATGCTGTCCAAGACCGGCGGCGTTAATTACATCGGCGGCCTGCAGATTCCGGCCATCGTCAATGCTGGCAAGGAATTTGGCTTGGGCGCGAAATACGTCAACCCCAACATCAAATACATTGAAGCCTATACCGGCGATTTCGACGATGTGCAAAAGGCCAAGGAGGCCGAGCTTGCCGCCATCGCCCAGGGCTCAGACATTAGCTACAACATTCTCAATCTTGGCGTGCGCGGCCAGGAAGAAGCGGCGCGTGAAAAGAAAATCCACATGATCGGGAGCTATACGGACCGCTGCGGCAGCGATCCGCTTTACATCGCGTACACGATCACAGGGGTCGGCTTTATCGTCGAATATACCATTACCCAATTGGTGAACGGCGCGTGGAAGGCCGAATATAAGCCCTTCGGATTGGCCATGGGTCCGAAATCCTCTGGCCTCGCCATATGCGAGGGCGAGACCGCGGCTATGAAGGCGAAAATCAACGAGATCGAGAAGGACATCTTGGCCGGAAAAATCAAAGTGCTCGCAAGCTGATCCCGGAGCGGCGGCAAGTGGCTGCGCGGTCATCCTTGGCCATTGCCTCGTCGGAGGCGGCGACTGCGCCTTCTGTGCCACGCGCAGCCGCTCGCGACGAAGTTCTCGAGCTTGTCGGAATCACGAAGAGCTTCGGCAGCCTGACCGCGGTCGCCGATGTCTCGCTTGCGGTGCGGGCGGGCGAGGTGCTGTGCCTACTCGGCGAGAACGGCGCTGGGAAATCGACTCTTTGCAACATGATCTTCGGCGTGTATCGGCCGACGACTGGTCTCATGCACCTCGTCGGCGCGCCGTACGCTCCTGCCGATCCCAAGACGGCTCTCGAGGCCGGCGTCGGCATGGTGCACCAGCATTTCAGTGTCGTGCCGAGCATGAGTGTAGTCGACAACCTCCTGCTCGGGCGCAGTCGCGGCGTGCTCAAGCGCACTGCCTTCGCCGACGAAATCGAGGCGCGGGCGGCGGAATTCGGCCTAAAGGTCGACCCGTGGCGTATCGTCAAGGAAATGTCCGTCGGCGAGCGGCAGCGACTTGAGATCGTTAAGTGCTTGATGGCCCGTCCGCGGCTTCTTTTGCTCGACGAACCGACCGCGGTCTTGCCGCCGGAAGAAATCGGCTCCTTCCTCGATGTTTGCCGGCGCATCGCCGATTCTGGCGGCGCCTTGATCCTGGTCACCCACAAGCTTGCAGAAGTCGCCAAAATTGCCGATCGGACTGCGATTCTACGGTCGGGCCGCATCGTCGACACAGTCCCCATGCGCGGCGCCAACATGAAATCGATCGTCCAGGACATGATCGGGCGCGAGCTCGGCGCTGCCGACGCGGCGGTCGGTCTCGATCTCGCCGAGACCGGCGAGCGCGTCGGTTCCACAGCGAGAGTGGCAAGTGAGAACCCGGGCGCAACGGCCTTTGCGGCAGCCGCCACACCCGAGAGCGCCAGAAGCAGGAGCGCCGACGCTTTGCAGATCGACGCGCTGTCGTACCGCGATCGTAACGGCGCCCTTCGACTCAACGAGATTACGATCCAGGTGCGGCCGGGCGAGATCATCGGCGTCGCCGGCGTCGAGGGCAACGGACAGACCGAACTGGGCCTGATCCTGGCCGGCATCGAGCGCCCGAGCAGCGGCCGATGGTTCGTCGGCGACCACGAGATGACGGATGCGACGCCGCGGCAAATAACTGCTGCCGGGGTCGGCATCGTGCCTGAAGATCGGCACGCGGTCGGCGCCGTGGTCGACATGACGGTAGCGGACAATCTGTGCCTGCAAAATCTTAAGCACTATGTCCGCTTCGGTCTGGTGCGCCGAAGCGCCATGACGGCCGCCGCCGAGGATCTGATCGGTCGCTACGACGTTCGCGGCGCCGGACCTCAAACGCGATTCGCGTCGCTTTCAGGCGGCAATCAACAAAAGGTAGTGCTGGCGCGCGAGCTTACGCTCGATCCATTGACAGTACTGATCGCCGCACAACCGACGCGCGGTCTCGACGTCGGGGCGGTCGAGACCGTGTACGGCCACATCCGCTCCGCCTGCAAGCGCGGAGCCGGCGTCCTTCTGATTTCGAGCGAACTCGACGAGCTGATTGCGGTTTCTCATCGCATTGCCGTTATCTATCGCGGTCGTATCATGGGCGAACTGCCGGCACTACCGAGCAATCGGGAAGCAATTGGGGCGCTGATGTCCGGCAACGCCGCATGAGCAGCACGAGCACTTTCGCCGCAAGATCAGGCATCCGAATTCCGGCACCGGCGCTGGTGATTCCGCTTGTGGCGATCGTGGCGTCGTTTGCCGTAGGTTTCGCGCTGATGGACGTGACCGGCTCTTCCATCAGCGATGCGATCGCCGCCTTCGCCCAAGGCGCCTTCGGCAGTCCCTATGCGATCGGCACGTCGCTCAACCGCGCGATCGCCCTCGGCCTCGTCGGACTCGGTTTCATTTTGGCCGAGCGCGCCAACCTCATCAACGTCGGCGGCGAGGGTCAGATCGCCATGGGCGGCATCTTCGCCACCGCGGTGGCGCTTTATGGCGGCGTCGCCGGATTGCCTTTCGGCCTCTCTGTCCTCCTGCCGGTGCTGGCCGGCACGTTGGCGGCCGCGGCCTGGGGCGCACTGGCAGGGTTGATGAAGATCCGCTTCGGCACCAATGAGGTGATCAGCACGTTGCTGTTGAATTTCATCGCTCTGCTGTTGGTCTATTGGTCGGTGCAATCGGTGCATCTGCTGCGCCAGCCGGCGACCTTCGCCGGAACGCTGCCGCAGAGCCTGTCGGTACCGGACTCGACCGAATTGCCACTGCTGACCGGTGATCCCTCCGATCCGATCCATATTGGCGCGGTTGTAGCGATCATCCTCGCGATCATCACCGCAATCGTTCTGCGTCGCTCCGCATTCGGGCTCAAACTCAAAGCCATCGGCCTTAACCCGTTGGCCTCGCGCCGCGCCGGCATCCGAACCAACTTGCTCACGGTTTTGGTGCTGGGCCTGTCCGGAGCTTTCGGAGGATTGGCGGGAACAATGATGCTTCTGGGCAACCAGGACTATCTCACGGCGGGATTTTCGTCCGGCTACGGCTTTGATGGCCTGGTCGTCGGGCTGTTGTCGCGTGGTTCGGTGCTCGGCGTCGTGGCGGTGGCGATTTTCTTTGGTTTCCTCCGCTCGGGCGGAATTTCGATGCAGATCGCAGCGCATGTGCCGGCGGCGCTCGTCACCATCGTCCAGGGCATTATCGTCGTCGCGATAGCCGGCTCTGCAATTCTGATCGATCGCACGAGCCGGCGCGCATGAATCTCGACACACTCACAGTCTACATCGCCTCGACGCTGCATTTCGCAGTGCCGCTGATGCTGGCGGCGAGCGGCGAATTGGTCAGCGAAGCGGCGGGCGTGCTCAACCTCAGCCTCGAAGGCATGATGCTGTTCGCCGCGTTTTTCGCCATCTGGGGGACTTCGATTTCGGGCGATCCGTGGGTCGGACTATTGTGCGGCATCTCAAGCGGCCTGATCTTCTCCGCCCTGCAGGCGATTCTGAGCGTCCGGCTGCGGGCCAATCAACTCGTCGTTGGTATCGGTCTCAACATCCTTGCACTTGGTGCCACGACATTTCTCAACCGCGAGATCTTCGGCGCCCTTTCCCGCCAACTCGTGCCGGGCTTCGGGCTTCTTGAAATCCCCGGTCTTTCGTCCTTGCCGATCATCGGCCCGAGCCTGTTCCATCAATATTACGTGGTCTATGTCGGCGTCGCTCTGATTGCGGCGATCTGGTTCGTCCTGCGCTTTACCGCTTACGGCGTCGAGTGCCACGCTGTCGGCGACGATCCGCGTTCGGCCGATTGGGCTGGTGTCTCGGTGGTGCGCGTTCGCACCATCGCAATCCTGGTGACCGGGGCGATGGCGGGAGTTTCCGGCACGCTGATCTCGGTCGGCGACATCCGCACCTTCACCGAGAACATGACCAATGGCGCCGGCTATCTCGCCATTGCGGCCATCATCTTTGGCGGGTGGCGATTGTGGCCGACGGTTGGCGCCTGCCTTTTGTTCGGCGGCGCAATGGCGCTGCAATTCCAGTTTTCTGCCGCCGATTCGCTGGTGCCGACGGCGGCGCTGTTAATGCTACCTTATGTGCTCGCGCTGCTTTCCGTTGCCGGGTTAGTGGGCCGGCAGGTTCCCCCCTCGGCCCTGACCATTCCGTTCCTTAGCTCTCGTTAAGTGTCCCTACCGAGCTACCGATCCCCTCGGTAATCGGCGAGCAGGGAGCACAGAGCCGAACTTGTTGGTGGCCATCGGGTAGATCGCTGCGACGCAAAAATTCGTTGTTGGCACTTAGCGTCTTATTCCGGTGCCGGACCTGATGTTCGTTATTGACGGCATTACGGACGTCCATTGAGGCGGCGGGCGGCCGTCACCGTAATAGGAACGAGCCCTTGACAATCGTCCTGTTATCCGTTACATACTGCACCATTGAATCTCGCTCATCGAAGGACGCCTTTCGCGAAGGTATTTTCGAGAGACGGAGCGAGTGCGGTGCCCGCGGGCGGGAAGATACGGCCCGTCCCCGGGCGGCTTGGGCATCAGCCTGCCGGCACTAGGACCGGCGCGTGAGGTGCTCACTGGACTGGGACAGGCGGGCGCGGGTAACGCCCGTGGAGAGGCGCAACGGTCTTCGCCGGAAGGCGGTCCATAAGATCCTGCGCTCCC
>DATJTL010000218.1:0-4900 GCA_035503415.1 Xanthobacteraceae bacterium | reverse complement strand
TTGTCTTTCGCGATCGGAATCTGGTTCTGTTCGGCGAACGCGAGGAGCTGCTCGCGCGATTTGAAATCCCACTCCCGCCATGGCGCGATGACTTTCACGTCGGGCTTGAGCGCATAATAGCCAAGCTCGAAGCGCACCTGGTCGTTGCCCTTGCCAGTCGCTCCGTGGGCGACCGCGTCGGCCCCGACCTTCTCGGCAATCTCGATCTGCTTTTTGGCAATGAGCGGGCGCGCGATCGAGGTGCCGAGCAGATACAGTCCCTCGTAGAGCGCGTTGGCGCGGAACATCGGAAACACGTAGTCGCGCACGAATTCTTCGCGCAGATCCTCGATGAAGATGTTCTGCGGCTTGATGCCGAGCGTGAGCGCCTTCGCCCGCGCCGGCTCGAGTTCCTCGCCCTGTCCGAGGTCGGCGGTAAATGTCACCACCTCGCAGCCGTAGGTCGTCTGCAGCCACTTGAGAATGATCGAGGTATCGAGGCCGCCCGAATAGGCGAGCACGACCTTTTTCACATCGGTTTTTTTGCTGTCATGCGTCGGCATGGGAAAATCCTGAACGAAGAGCGCGCGGACTATAGGCGGGCCGCCGAGCCGCGCAAGCAATTGAATCGGCCGCCGCTCAGGATGGCTTGCCCGCCTGTCCACCGAGCCGCCTGGAAAGCGCCGCAACCGCCCTGCGGATCGCCTCGCCGGCGCGCGCGAGCGGGCGCTCGATCGCTTCGTCGGTCGTGCGGGTCGCCGCCCAGCGAAACAGCAGTCCGTGCGCCGTCCATATCAGCAGAAAGTTGAAAACTCCGGCGAACACCACGTCGGTGAAGAAATGCCCGCCGGCGGCGATGCGCATGAGGCCGACGGCGGCGCCGAAGGCGAGCGCACCGGCATAGGCCAAGAGCCGCCATTGCGGCGGAGCCAAGGCTGCAGGCGCCAGCGTCCAGATCGCGCCCGACGGCTCGCCGGCGATGAACGAGCAATTGTCCGGGCAATCGCCGCGCGGATCCCACCATGCGGTGAAGCGGAAGGTGCCGCCGAGTTCGGCGACGTCGATCGGGCGCGCCCGGCCCCAATGATCCTTCAGGATCACGTTAGTGAGCACGCCAGGCCCCAGCGCCAGCGTCGCCACCAAAAAGAGCGCCGCACGGCCACCGATCAGCATCCGCCGGTTCGGCATGATCAGCTTGCCGATGCAGGCAAGCCCGGCCGGCGCAACGAGCAGCGTTATCAGCCATCGCGCGGCGGCGCGCGCATCCATCACCCACGGCTGCGCATTGACCGCGAACAAGTTGATCTGACGATTGTAGAAATGGGCAGAAATATCGAGGTCGAGCCGCGGATAGACGCCGAACAACACACCCACGACGACGCCAACGATGAGCGCGATCGCTAGTCCCGTCCGATTCATGCGATCCGGCCCGACAATTGTTCGGCGCGCATCAAGCCTTCCACAAACCTGCCTTGCGGCCAGCGAAGGCCCAGTAGACAAGCCCGCCGGCGATGCCGGACGCGGCAAGCACCTCGCGCTCGTGCGCGAGCAGGCTGTCGGGTCCGGGGGTGTAGCCAGCGAAATCGATACCGTAAGTGAGCGAGAGCGCCAACACCCCGCCGAGCACGCCGTAAAGAACGATGGAGCGCCAGGCAAAACCTTCGGCCAGCGCGATCACCAGAAACGATGGCAGGACCGCGACAACTCCGATGATCATCGTGCCGGCGCCGACGATCGTCCACAGCGCGGCGGTGGGAATACCCTGCGGCGCGATCTGCTCCCATTGTGGTGTCAGCGTGCCGAGGGTGAGCACCATGGATGCGGCAATGCAGGCCAGCACGTAGGCGAAGAGCACGACGAACAAGCGGGCGATGAGGGCCATGCTTCGCTTGCGCCGCCTGTCAATCGGTCAACGCCATGGCGCGCAGCGCCAAACGTTCGCGGGCGGACAGTTTTTCGCTCGCGCTCTTGAGCTGACCGCAGGCGGCCAGAATGTCGCGTCCGCGCGGGGTGCGAACCGGCGAGGCATAGCCGGCGTCGAAGACGATCTCGGAAAATTTCTCGATCTGCGCCCAGTCCGAGCACTCGTATTTGCTGCCCGGCCAGGGATTGAACGGAATGAGATTGATCTTGGCCGGGATGCCCTTGATGAGCCGCACCAGCGCGCGGGCGTCGGCGAGCGAATCATTGATGCCCTTGAGCATGACGTATTCGAACGTCACCCGCCGCGCGTTGGAGAGCCCTGGATAATTGCGGCAGGCGGTGAGCAGTTCGGCGATTGGATATTTGCGGTTGAGCGGAACGAGCTGATTGCGCAACTCGTCGGTAACGGCATGTAGCGACACCGCCAGCATGGCGCCAATCTCCGCGCCGGCGCGCGCGATGTTGGGCACCACTCCGGAGGTCGACAGCGTGATCCGCCGCTTCGAAATGCTCAGACCGTCGCCGTCAGCGACCACGCCAAGGCCGTCGCGCACCGCCTCGAAATTATACAGTGGCTCGCCCATCCCCATCATGACGATGTTGGAAACAAGCCGTTTCTCGGGCTCGTTGGCGGCCGCCGCATCGTTGCGCCAATCGCTCAGCCGGTCGCGCGCCAACACGACCTGGCCGGCGATTTCGCCGGCGGTGAGATTGCGCACCAGGCGCTGAGTGCCGGTATGGCAGAATGTGCAGTTGAGCGTGCAGCCGACCTGACTCGAAATGCATAGGGTGCCGCGGTCGGCCTCCGGGATGTAGACGCATTCGACCTCATGCGAACGCCCATCGAGTTCGCCCGGCAGCCGGATGAGCCATTTCCGCGTGCCGTCGACCGAGATTTGCTCGGCGGCAATTTCCGGCCGCGCCAGCGTGAAATGATCGGCAAGGCAGACGCGCAGCTCCTTCGACAAGGTCGTCATTTCGTCGAAGCTCTTGGCGCCGCGCACATACAGCCAATGCCAAATCTGCTGCACGCGCATGCGGCGCTGCCGCTCGGGGACGCCGGCGCGCCCGAGCGCCTCGGCCAACGCCGGGCGCGAAATACCGACCAGTGAAGGCTTCTCGGGCGCCACGTAGAGCTGCAGCGGCCGCTTTTCGATGAAGCCCACCGATACGCTCGTCTTCGCCTGGTTCGCCGCAATGGTCATAGTTCGATCCGAAAGGAAGCGGCGGTCACTCGCCCCAACATACATAATCGCTTGCCATGAAACGGCGAGGTGGAGCGCGAAGCAAGTTCGCGCCGACCCCTGCGCTCCGAATCAAGCGCGCTCGGACTCTCGGCCCCGGCCGCCCCCCGCCTTGGCGAGGAGCGTGACGCGAACCGCAATTGGCGCTCTCATTGGCGCTCTTACTGGCACTCTTGGGCGACGCGGTCGAGCGCTTCGGACAGTCCTTTGAGCGAGTAGGTATCGATCGTCGCAGTTCCCCTGCCCGACTCGCCCTTTACCACCATCGTGTCACCCTGCCGCATGGCGTCGACCATGTGGGCTTCTTCGGCGATGTTCTTGATCCAGGCGCCGTCGCCCTGGGTGTAAAATTCAAAGGTCGTCGAACCGACCGTAGCGGTCGCCTCCGACTCGGCTTTGAGCGGATAGCCGACGGCGACAGAGACCTCGTTGACAACTTTGTCGGCTGGCCGGGTTGAAATGAACAGGTAGGGCTGACTGCGCGGACGGTTCGGCGGCTTGGTTTCCGAACTGGTCGGCTTGGCGATGGCAAAGCAAACTTTCTTTCCGCCCGGCGAGGCCGTGTAGGCGCCCCAATCGGCAAATTGGCCGAGCAGCGTCGGTTTGACCTCGGCGGCAGGGGCGGGCTTCGGCGCCGCCGGTTTTGGCCTTACCGGCCGCTGTGCCGGAGTGGGCGCAGGGCGCGGTTGTTCAGGCTGTTGTGCAACGGCCGGAACGGCCAATGTCGCGACCAGTAGCGATAGGAAAATGGGTAGTGCACGACGAATCCGCATCGGACCCCTCCCAGGAGCTTCCCAGGACCCCCATTATTGAATAGCAAATCTTTCAAATTTAATCCAATTCAGCCGGACGAGGTCGGCATTCTAACGGCAAACCAGCCTTCCACGGGAAGGGACTGGGGTAACCCGCCACGACCGATGCGCCGGATCCGGTTGCCGGGCTGATGTGCTAATGAAGCGGCATGAAAGCAGTCCTTTGCACGCATTTCGGCACCCCGGACGAAGTCGAATTCGCCGACATAGCCCCGCCGCAAGCCGCCCCCGGCGAGGCCGTGGTCCGCGTTAAGGCCGCGGCGCTCAATTTCTTCGACACGCTGATCATCGCCGGCAAGTATCAGCAGAAGCCGCCGTTTCCTTTCTCGCCAGTGGCGGAGTTCGCCGGCTTGGTCGAGAGCGTCGGCGCCGAAGTGAGCGAGGTCGCGCCGGGCGACCGGGTCATGACCTTCATGGGCTGGGGTGCTGCGCGCGAAGCGGTCGCGGTGCCGGCGCGGCAACTCATCAAACTGCCCCCGAGCCTCGATTTCGAGCACGCCGCAGGCCTGTGCATCACCTACGGCACCTCGCTGTATGCCTTACGCGAACGGGCGCAGCTAAAGCCGGGCGAGACGCTCGCCGTGCTCGGCGCCTCCGGCGGCACCGGTCTCGCCGCGGTCGAACTTGGCAAACTGATGGGCGCCCGGGTGATCGCGTGCGCTTCCTCGGACGAAAAGCTCGCCTTCGCCCGCGCGCACGGGGCGGACGAAGTGGTGAATTACGCCAAGGAAGACCTGCGCGATGCGTTGAAGAAAGCAGGCGGCGAGCACGGCATCGACGTGGTCTACGATCCGGTCGGTGGTCCCTATGCAGAGCCGGCGGTGCGTTCGCTGGCCTGGCAGGGCCGCTATCTCGTCGTCGGCTTCACCGCCGGCGAAATTCCCAAGCTCCCGCTCAATCTCGTGCTGCTCAAGGGCTGCGACATTCGCGGCGTGTTCTGGG
>DATJTL010000217.1:0-7338 GCA_035503415.1 Xanthobacteraceae bacterium | reverse complement strand
CGTTCGAAGACGATCTCGATCGCCTGAGGTTCACTCGGGCGACGATAAAGCAGCGCGCGTTGCGCCATGACGGGTACCCCGAACCCAACCCAGGCCTGAGTCTGCCATAACCACGGCGCCCTGTAGCCCCCACGATGATACGGCTGCATACCCCCAAGATATTGCGGTCAACGTAACCAAAGACCCCCAGATCAGGCGAATGATAGAATGAACTCAGGTCCAGTTCTTCGTGCCCGCAATTGACCCAGGATGATTCCCGAATTGCTGAGGCCGATCAGACTGTTAAGTCTGCAGCCGCGCTGCGGCGCACAAGTTCGTCCGATGAAATCGCGGGTTCCGGCGCTTCAGGGCGCGCTCGGGGGCCAGAGAAGGGACCGCCAGCGTCGGGCGGTCAGGCGTGCAACGCGCCGCCGCCGTTCTGCGCGTGCCGCTTGGCTAAGCCGTTCCGCAGGATGCGGTTCGCATGCCCCATCGACAGCACGAAGTCGGCGATGCGCGGAGCGATCTCGGCGCGGAAACGCGAGCCGTTGAACACGCCGTAATGGCCGACGTTGGTCTGCAGCCAGTGCGCTTTGCGGTCAGCAGGAATATTCGCACAGAGCCGATGCGCCGCCTCGGTCTGGCCGACGCCCGAAATGTCGTCGTGCTCGCCTTCGACCGTCATCAGCCCGGTGCGCCTGATCTTGCCCGGATCGATCGGGCGGCCACGATGGGTCATCTCGCCGTGGGGCAATGCGTGGCGAACGAACACGGTCTCGACGGTCTGCAGATAGAACTCAGCGGAGAGATCCATCACCGCCAGATACTCGTCGTAGAACTCCCTGTGCTTGGACGCCGAATCGCCGTCGCCGCGCACCAGGTGCATGAACAATTGCTTGTGCGCCTCGATGTGGCGGTCGAGATTCATGCTGACGAAACCGTTGAGCTGCAAGAATCCCGGATAGACGTCGCGCATGAAGCCGGGATTGGGAAACGGCACCTTGGTGATGACGTGGTGCTGGAACCACTCGGTGCCGCGCTGCTCGGCAAGCCTGTTCACGGCGGTTGGATTGACGCGCGTGTCGATCGGGCCGCCCATCAGCACCATGGAAGCCGGCGCGTAAGGGTCACCGTCCGCCTCCATGAGCGAGACCGCGGCCAGAACCGGTACCGACGGCTGACAAACCGCGATGACGTGGGTGTCGCTGCCGAGCGCATGCAGCATCGAGATCACGTAGTCGATGTAATCGTCGAGGTCGAAGTACCCCTCCGACAGCGGCACCATGCGCGCGTCCACCCAATCGGTGATGTAGACGTCGTGGTTCGGCAGGAACGCCTCGACCGTACCGCGCAGCAGCGTCGGGTAATGGCCGGACATCGGCGCTATCAGCAGAAGCCGCGGCTGCGGGCGTTGCGGCTTGTGGCTGAAGACCCGCTCGAAGTGGATGAGCCGGCAGAACGGCCGCTCCCATACGGTTTTGATCTCCACCGGCACGCGCTCGCCGCCGACGAGTGTGGAGGAAATGCGCCATTCGGGGCGGCCGTAGCGGCGCGTCGAGCGCTCGAACAACTCGCAGGCGGCGGCAACCGATTTGCCATATGGGGTGAAAGAGAACGGATTGACCGGGTTCTTGAAAAACAAACGTGTGGCGTCGGCCATTGCCCGCGACGGATTGAGCGCGGCGTGGCTCATCTCGTAGAACCAGTAAAGCGGCGCGGCCAGCAACACGCCGTCGCCCGGCACAGCGGGCGCGCCGCCAAACTCTCCGATCGCCATCGATGACCCCTGCCCGGCTTGCTGCGATGCAGCACGATGAGAACGATCTGTCATATCGGCATCATAAAAGCAATTTTTTCCCCAATAGTTACATAAGCGGACGCGAGGTTCCGCGCCATTCGCAGCGCACATAGCGTCTATTCGGCCTGCCTCCTGGCGGGCCGTGGGAACCGGCTCCGCGCAGGCGCCGGGCGTTGACGGGAGAAATCTATTCGCCGGTCTGCATCAGGGAACCGTGGCGTCGGGCGCTGCGCAGCAGCGCGAGGAACCCGATCACGCCGGCCGAGAAGAACACGGCGTTGAGGCCGAGCGCATCGAGCATCAGGTCGGCGCGGAACACCTTCTGGATCAGCAGCGCACGCATGCCCTCGAACACGTAGGTCGGCGGCAGCATCCACGCGAGCGGCTGCAGCCACGCCGGCAACGTCGTTACCGGATAGTAGACGCAGGTGAGCGGCATGAAGAAAAACATGATCGACCAGGCGAAATTTTCCGCGCCCATGCCGTTGCGCAGAATAAGACCGGATACGAAGATGCCGATCGCCCAGGACGTGAACATCAGATTGAAGAAAAACGCCACCAGCGCAAAGCCGAGCGCGTAAAGATTGAAACCGAAGAATGCGATGGCGAGCAGCGTGACCGGCACGGCGCCGATCGAGAGCCGCACCACGCTCATCACCATCAAGGCCGAGATGAACTCCATCGGCCGCAGCGGGCTCATCATCAGGTTGCCGAGATTGCGCGACCACATCTCCTCGAGAAACGAGATCGAAAAGCCAAGCTGGCCGCGGAACAGGATGTCCCAGAGCAGCACGGCGCCGATGAAGGTGCCGCCGGCACGGGCGAAGAAGCCGGCGTTGCTGGCGATGTAATATTGCAGGAAGCCCCACGTCAGCATCTGCACCGCCGGCCAATAGACGAGGTCGAGCAGGCGCGGCCACGAGGATCGCAGCAGATACCAATAGCGCAGCATCATGGCCGCGACGCGCCGCGGCGAAAACGACGGCGAAATCTGCGCCGGCATGCTCATTGCGCCGCCTCGCTTTCGACGCCGGCACCGCGCGCAACGTCGAGAAAAACCTCCTCGAGCGTGCGCCGGCCGTAGCGCGCCAGGAGCTTCGCCGGCGTGTCGTCATCCTCGATGCGGCCGCGCTTCATGATGATGACGCGCTCACACAGCCGCTCGACTTCGGCCATGTTGTGCGAAGCAAGCAGCATGGTGGCGTGACGCTCGCGGCAATAGCGTTCAAGATGGCTGCGTACCCAGTCGGCGGTGTCGGGGTCGAGCGAAGCCGTCGGCTCGTCGAGCAGAAGCACGTCGGGGTTGTTGATCAGCGACTTGGCCAGCGAGACCCGCGTCTTCTGCCCGGCCGAGAGCCGCCCGGTCGGGCGATCGAGGAACTCGGTGAGGTTCAGCTCGCCGGCAAGCTGCGCGATGCGTCCGCGCACATCCTCGACGCCGTAAAGCATGCCGAACACGGTCAGGTTCTGCCGCACCGTGAGCCGCATCGGCACTTCGACGTAGGGGCTCTCGAAATTCATGCGGTGGAGGACGCGGTAGCGCTGCTGCGGCATCTCGGCGCCGAGCACGGTCACGCGGCCCGAAGTCGGGGTAACCAGCCCCATGATCGTGGCGATAGTCGTAGTCTTGCCGGCGCCGTTGCCGCCAAGGAGCCCGGTGATCGAGCCCGGCGTGAGCGAAAACGAGATGGAATCGACCGCAGTGACGGTCTTGTAGATTTTGACCAGACGCTCGACGGCGATTGAGGGAGAGGCGGCAGCAGGCATAATAGGCGCAGATGTGGCCCGCAGAGCGAACGGAGGCAAGGGGGAGCAAAGAGGGCGCAAAGGGGCGCATCGCACCAATGCCGGGAGGCGGCTTGGCAGCACGCCGCGGAAGATGGCAAAGATGGGCGCGAGGGCCACAGAAACTTCGCGATTGAGCTTCGCCGTATGAGCATCATCAAGCTTGCGCAGGCCGAGCGCATCATCGACGCCATCATCGAACGCAGCGCCGCGCTCGACTGCCGCCCGATAAGCGTGATCGTGGTCGAGCCGGGCTGCAAGGTGAAGGCGTTCAAGAAGGAAGACGGCGCTTCGATGATCCGCTTCGAGATGGCCTACGGCAAAGCCTACGCGGCGCTGGCGCTCGGCCGCAGCTCGAAGCTGGTGCACCAGCGCGCCGAGGAACGGCCGATCTTCATGCGCTATCTGATCGCGGCGAGCGGCGAGCAGATTTTCCCCGAGGGCGGCGGCATGCTGATCCGCGACGACGACGGCGAAGTGATCGGAGCGGTCGGCGTCACCGGCGATACCGAGCAGCGCGATGAGGAGCTGGCGATCCACGGCATCCACGCCGCTGGACTCAAGACCGACGACGACTGTGCCGCGATGGGCCGGCGTATCGGACTGATCAAGACAAACCCAGCCACTGCAAGCTCGTCCCCGCGGGCAACCAAGAACGAGGCAACATGAAAGTCGGATTGTTCGATCATATCGAAGACGGTGCGCGGCCGCTCACCACGCTGTTCGACGAGCGCTTGAAGTTTGCCGAGGCAGCCGACGCCGCCGGCATGTATTGCCTGCATCTCGCCGAGCATCATGCCACGCCTCTCAACATGGTGC
This sequence comes from Xanthobacteraceae bacterium, assembly GCA_035503415.1. Lineage (GTDB taxonomy): Bacteria > Pseudomonadota > Alphaproteobacteria > Rhizobiales > Xanthobacteraceae > BOG-931. The sequence continues at coordinate 2,957 of DATJTL010000217.1, read as the reverse complement.
CGGTGCCGGGCGTCTACATGGGCGCGCTGGCGCGCGCGACCAAACGCATGCGGCTTGGCCCGCTGGTTTATCTCTTGCCGCTCTATTCGCCGCTGCGGCTGATCGAGGAAATCTCCATGCTCGATCATCTGAGCTATGGCCGGCTCGACGTCGGTGTCGGCCGCGGCGTCTCGCCCTATGAGCTGAAGTACCACAAGGTCGAGCACGACGATTCTCGCGACATCTTTTTCGATGCGTACGAGTGCCTCAAGGCCGGATTGACCACGGACTCACTGACCTACAAGGGCAAGCACTACGTTTACGAGAACGTGCCGATCGCAATGCACCCGCTGCAGCAGCCGCATCCGCCGTTCTGGTACGCTTCATCGAACGAGATCGGTTCGACCTGGGCCGGCGAGCAAGGCCTGCATTACGTGACCCTCGGCCCAACGCCATTCGCGAAGACCAATATCGACGCCTTCAAGAAGGCCTTTGCCAAGCGCGGCGCGCCGGTGCAGCCGAAAGCGGAATTTCCCGACGGCGTCGTCATCGGCGTGCAGCGGCACATATTCGTCGCCGATACGGACGCCGAGGCGCACCGCTTCGCCAAGCCGGCGATGGACGCCCATCTGGTCAACATCAATTGGCTGCGCGAAAAGCACGGCGTAGGCGGAGCTTCGTCATTGGTGTCGCGTCTGAACACGCCGCGCGGCGCGACCTACGAAGCCTGCCTTGCCGACGGCTCGGCGATCTCCGGATCGCCGCAAACGGTGCGCACGGAGATCGAGCGGCAGGTCAAGGAACTGGGCGTCAATTATCTGCTCACTTATCTGTTCCTCGGCACGATGTCGTTGGCCGACGCGCTGCGCTCGCTGCAGCTGTTCTCGACCGAGGTGATGCCGCATTTGGCGAGGCTATAACGAATGATGGTGCCGATCACCCACTTAGGCTCGACGATTTCCTCCGCTACGCCTATATTGGCGTGGTTGCGACCTCGGAGCGAATTGCGTGATCCCCTACCAAATCACCGCGGAATGGGACGAGGAGGCTCGGGTTTGGGTCGCCTCCAGCGAGGACGTGCCCGGTCTGGCGACGGGCGCCGATACGTTTGAAGATTTGATCCAGAAACTCAAGATCGTCATTCCCGAACTCCTGGTCGAGAACGGATTATTGCCCGCCGGCACAGAAATCGTTCCGTTCGCAATCAAGGCAGAGCGTAGTGAACTCGCGCCGGTCGCCTGATGGCGGATAATTTCACGCCGCGAGTGAAGGCGATCTTGCGGGAAAACGGCTGTTCCTTTGTCCGTCACGGCAAGAGCGATCACGAAATCTGGCATAGTCCAATTAACGATCGCCGCTTCATGATCGACAACAACATCAAGTCACGGCATTGGGCCAACTACACCCTCAAGAAGCGGGATTGTCCAAGGCGTTTTGACCGGATGCCCTCGCACCTCATCTGGCGGAGAAAAAACTCAGCAAGACCAGAATTTACTTCGCCCCTTCGTCCGCCCCTTGCTTCGCATCCGCGCGCAGCGCGTCCGGGTGCGGCATGGCGATAACATTGTAGCCGGAATCGACGAAATGGATTTCGCCGGTGACGCCGGTTGACAGGTCGGACAAGAGATAGAGCCCCGCGCCGCCGAGGTCGTCCAGCGTGACGCCGCGCTGCAGCGGTGAATGCCGCTGCTGGAACGCAAACATCATGCGGGCGTCGCCGATGCCGGCGCCGGCGAGCGTGCGGATCGGTCCGGCCGAAATAGCGTTGACGCGGATGCGGTCTTTGCCGAAATCGACGGCGAGATAGCGCACCGAGGCCTCGAGCGCCGCTTTCGCCAATCCCATCGTGTTGTAGTTCGGCATGGCGCGATCGCCGCCGTTATAGGTCAGCGTCAGCATCGCGCCGCCGTTTGGCATCATGGCGGCTGCGCGCTTTGCTACTTCGGTAAACGAGAAGCAGGAAATCACCATCGTGCGAACGAAATTCTCGCGCGAGGTGTCGGCATAACGGCCGGTCAGCTCGTTCTTGTCGGAAAATCCGATGGCGTGAACGATGAAATCGAGCGTGCCCCAGCTGCGGCCAAGTTCGGCAAACACCGCATCCACGGATTCGATCTTCTCGACGTCGCAGGGCAGTACGAGATCGGCCCCGACCGAGGCGGCGAGCGGCTTGACCCGCTTGCCCAGCGCGTCGCCCTGATAGGTGAAGGCGAGCTTCGCCTCGTGCGCGGCGAGCGTGCGGGCGATGCCCCAAGCGATCGAGTGATCGTTGGCGACTCCCATGATCAGGCCCCGCTTGCCGTGCATCAGCCCTTGCATGCTGTTCTCGCTCCTCCTCGGCCATGCTCGGCCACGCAGCCGCGCCGTTCCACCTCAATAGACGTAGATGGCCGGGACATAGGCGAGCGAAGCGACGCCGTTCTTCGAACGGCTATGCCCGGCCATGACGACGCGTGAATTACCCCAAACGACATGCTGGTTCACGCATCCACGTGCTTGAACACGACGGAGGCGTTGGTACCACCGAAGCCGAAGGAATTGGAAAGCACGCAGCCGAGCGTCACGTCGTCGCGGCGCGCGCGCATGATCGGCATGTCGGCGAAGGCCGGATCGAGGGTTTCGATATGGGCGCTCTCGCAGATGAAGGCCGAATTCATCATCAACAGCGAATAGATCGCTTCCTGCGCGCCGGCGGCGCCGAGCGAATGGCCGGTGAGCGATTTCGTCGCGGAGATCGGCGGGCACTTGGCGCCGAAGACCTCGCGGATCGCCTCGATCTCCTTCAGATCGCCGATCGGCGTTGAGGTCGCATGCGGGTTGATGTAGTCGACCGGCGGTTTGACGCCGGCGAGCGCCATGCGCATGCAGCGCACCGCGCCTTCGCCCGAGGGCTGCACCATGTCCGCGCCGTCCGAGGTGGCGCCGTAGCCGGCGACCTCGCCGTAGATCTTGGCGCTGCGGGCCTTGGCGTGCTCCAG
>DATJTL010000216.1:0-3703 GCA_035503415.1 Xanthobacteraceae bacterium | reverse complement strand
AGGGGTTCTACAAATCCAGCGGCCTCGATGTGAACATCCAGCCCGGCGGTCCCGATTTTCCGGCGATCCAGATGATCGCCGGCGGCAACGAGCAGTTTGGCGTCACCGGCGCCGATCAGATCCTGATTGCGCGCAGCAAGGGTGTGCCCGTGGTTGCGCTGGCGGTCATCTATCGGCGCAATCCATTCGTGCTGTTTTCGCTGGCTAAATCCGGGATCAAGACGCCGGCAGATTGGATAGGCAAGAAGGTCGGCGTGAAGATCGGCGGCAACGAGGAACTGATCTATCGCGCCGTGTTGGCGAAGGCAGGCATCGACAAGTCCAAACTCACCGAAATTCCGGTCAAGTTCGACATGACGCCGCTTCTCGCCGGGACCATCGACGTGTGGCCCGGATACCTTATCAACGAGGTTCTGGAGGCAAAAGAAAAGGGATTTGCGGTCAACGTCGTCGACCCGTCCGATTACGGCATCGATCTGTATGCCGACACGCTGTTCACGACGGAGCAAATGCTCAAGGACAAGCCCGACGTGGTTCACAGATTCGTCGCCGCCACGCTCAAGGGCTGGAATGCCGCCATCGCGGCGCCCGAAGAGGCAGCGAAAATCACCGTCAAATACGGCGACAAGCTCACCTATGCGCACGAGTTGGCGATGATGAAAGCAAGCGTTCCCTTGCTCAAGCCGGACAGCAAGCCTTTCGGCACCATGGACGCGGCGGGCTGGAGCTCCGCGCAAAAGCTTCTGCTTGCCGCCGGCTTCCAAAAGCAGCCCGTCGACGTTTCGAAGGCCTTCGTTCAGCCAGCAACACCATGAACGCCATCGTGCAGCCTGACCGGCTGGGCGCCGTGCCGATTGAGTCGTCGGAACCAATCCTTGCCGTCAAGGATCTGCATGTCCGCTTCGGCGACGTGGTCGCGATCGACAGCCTGAGCCTGACGGTTCGGCGCGGCGAGTTCGTTTCGCTGCTTGGCCCAAGCGGCTGCGGGAAGTCCACGTTGCTCAAGGCGATCGCCCGTCTGGTGAAGCCGGCAGGCGGGCGGATCGTTCGCCCTTACGCGGATATGCGCACCGGCTTCATGTTTCAGAAGCCGTTGCTGCTGCCTTGGCGAACGACGCTCGACAACGTTCTGCTTCCTGTCGAGATTCAGCGCGGCGGAAACATCAATGCCGGCGAGCGGCGCAACGCGCTGCGAATGCTGGAATTGGTCCGGCTCTCCGAATTCGCCGGCGCCTATCCACACCAATTGTCCGGCGGAATGCAGCAGCGCGCGGCGCTGGCGCGGGCGCTGATGTGCGATCCCGACGTGCTCCTGCTCGACGAGCCGTTCGGGGCGCTCGACGAACTCACCCGTGACGTGCTCAACGAAGAGATGATCCGGATCTGGCGCAGTCGCGAGACGCGTCTGTCGACGGTCCTCATGGTCACTCACTCGATTCCCGAGGCGGTCACCATGTCGGATCGCGTCATCGTGCTCTCGGCAAGGCCGGCACGAATGATCGAAGACGTTGAGGTGCCCTGCCCACGGCCGCGCTTGCCCGAGGACGCCGACACCGCCGCTGTGATCAGGCGCGTCCGAACCATGGTGAGGGCCTGAACGTCATGCCGCGCGCGGTCGCTCCGCTGTTCTTCGGTTTGCTGCTGCTCGCCATCTGGCAGGGCACCGTGACCATTCTGCACATTCCCGAATATCTGCTGCCGGCGCCGACCGCGATCCTCGCAACGGTCGATCGCTCGCTCGGCGTCCAATTCGCGGTGACGTTCGTGGAGGCGTTCGCCGGATTCGCCATCGCCAGTGCCATGGCCTTCGCCATCGCCGCATTGTTCGTGCGATTTCGCACGCTGGAGGACGGCCTGTTTCCCATCGCCATCGCGGTGAAAACGACGCCGATCGTCGCCATCGCTCCTTTGCTGGTGATCTGGCTCGGCACCGGCTGGTGGTCGAAGATCGTGGCTGCGATTCTGATCTGCTTTTTTCCGGTGCTGGTGAATACGGTGAAAGGCCTCAAGGCGGCTGATCTGGAATATCGCGAGCTGTTCGAGACGCTGGGCGCAAGCCGGGCGCAGGAATTCCGCAAGCTGCGAATGCCCTATTGCCTGCCTTACCTGTTCTCGGCGCTCAAGATCGCCTCATCGCTTGCCGTGATCGGTGCCATCGTCGGCGAATTCGTCGGCGCGACGCAGGGGCTCGGTTATCTCATCATCATTTCGTCCGCCCACTTGGAAACGGCGACGCTTTTCTCGGCAATCATCGCTGCCGCATTTGCGGGCATTACAATGTTCTACGTCATCAGCTTTGCCGAACGCCGGCTGATCTTCTGGTCAAGCGGAGACTCCGAATGAATGATCGACCGATGACGATCGACGTCATCCGTATCCCGACCAAAAGCCCCGGCGACGTTTCCGGACTGCTCCAGCACATCGACGCCGGCACGGTGAATCCGTCAAACATCATTGCAGTGCTCGGCAAGACCGAGGGCAACGGCGGAGTGAACGATTTCACCCGCGAATTTGCGTTAAGCGCGCTGTGCCATGCGCTGTCGTCGCACCTTCGGCTGCCGCCAAGCGCTGTCGAGGACAAGATCGCCTTCGTCATGTCGGGCGGCACCGAAGGCGTGCTCTCGCCGCATCTGACGATTTTCTCGCGCGCGGAGGCGGGCAACGCCCCCGCCGTGCAGACGAACGGCGAGGGCGGCAAGCGGCTGAGCATCGGCATCGCCCACACCCGCGACTTTCTTCCCGAGGAAATCGGCCGCGCTGTGCAAATCAAGGAAACCATCAACGCGGTCCACGCGGCTATGAGCGACGCCGGCATCGCCGATGCGCGGGACGTGCACTTCGTACAGGTGAAATGCCCGTTGCTGACGAGCGAGCGGATCGAAGCGGCTTTTGACCGCGGGCAGCGGACGGTCACCACCAGCGCCTATGGTTCGATGGGCTATTCGCGCGGCGCGTCGGCACTCGGTGTCGCGCATGCACTTAACGAAATCCAGAACGAGATTGATGAGAACCGCGTGCTTAAGGACTGGAGCGTGTTCTCGTCAGTCGCGTCCGCCTCCGCCGGCATTGAGTTGATGCACAATGTCGTCATCGTGATGGGCAATTCGGCACGCTCGGAGAGCCCCTTCGTCATCGGCCACGCGGTGATGCGGGATTCGATCGATCTCGCCGCAGTGCTCGCGGCGCTCAAAAGCGTCGGGCTCGGTCTGGCCGACGCCAAGATGCAGGACCGGCTGGTCAATATCTTTGCCAAGGCGGAAGCCTCGCCGGACGGCGCCGTGCGCGGCTTTCGTCACACCATGCTCGACGATTCCGACGTCGGCTCGACGCGTCACGCCCGCGCCGCGGTTGGCGGGCTGATTGCCGGATTGTCGGGTACCGGCGCCGTCTACGTGTCCGGCGGCGCGGAGCACCAAGGTCCACCCGGCGGCGGTCCGGTTGCGGTCATCGCTCGTGTTTGACGGATACTGAGAGTGGAAGTTGCCTTTCGGCGCTTAACGGAACATCGCGTCCGTTTGTGTCACATTTTCCTTGACAATGGTCCCGTATTAAGTTACATGCGGCCCGTCTCGCTCGTGAAGGACGCCGGCGCGGGGGTGCTCGCACTGGCGGAGCGGGATGCGGTTCCCGCGGGCAGGCCGACACAGCCTGCTCCCGGGCGGCTCTGGGACAACGCCCGGCCGGCATAACGACCGGTCTGCGA